>DASYMB010000168.1:0-3371 GCA_036009285.1 Pyrinomonadaceae bacterium
TGAATCCAGAGCCACTGGTCGGGGTAAAGCCGGATCATGCGCTCGAGCGCCGCGGCGAAGCGCGCGGTGTTCACCTCGATGTCTTTCGTGTGATCGCCGGTCCGCACTAACTCGACTGGCGGGTCGCCGTGAAAAAAGTAGCGCTGGCGTTTTCTGTCCCACACCGCGCAGGTGGGGATCACGACGGCATCAGTCTTCAACGCCAGCGTCGCGATCCCGGCCGTGGTGCACGCTAGTTTTCCGAAGAAGGGAACAAACACTCCTTCGCGCGTCTGCGTATTGAGGTCCGACAGGATGCCGAGCGTGCCGCCTTCGCGCAGCACTCGCAGCGACTGTCGCGCGGCGCTTTGTTTATCTATCGCGCGATTGCCAAACCTCGTTCTGATACCCTCGATCATTTCTTCGATACGCGGATTGTCGAGCGGGCGCACCAGAAAACTGAGTGGATACTCGAGCGCCGACCAACCGAAACTGTGCAACTCCCAAACACCCAAATGTCCCGTTAGGAAAATCACGCCGCGCTTTTTCTTCTCCGCCTCCCTCAAGTGGGTCAGGCCAACCTCGTCGTACTCGATGAGCCGGCGCAGTTTTTCCGGCGTCGCTTTTGGCAGTTGACTAAACTCGCCAAGCAGCCGTCCCAGGCTCGAGAAGCAGCCGCGCAGCAATTGCCTGCGCTCAGTTTCAGTTTTTTCCGGGAAGGCTATCTGGAGATTGCGTCGACCGGTTCGCCGAAGATTGCCCGGTAAAAGATACGCGACCCGGCCGATTCCCAGGCCCAGCGCTATCGCCAGCGGACGTGGCAGCACTCCGAGTCCGGAGAGAACTGTTCGCGCCAGTGCGTATTCGAGTTGCGTCTGTAGTTTGCCTGGTTTGGCCATGAATAAAAAAGTGATGAGTAATGAGTGATGAGTAATACGTGAAGACAAGTCCAAAGTCCAATGTCTAAGGCGACCGCGGACCGCCGACGGACGACCACTTACGTCGACTTCGACCAACGGACCGTCGGCGGTCCGCGGTCGTCTGTCGTCGTCTGTCGCTTACGTGATATATTGCCGAACGTTGCGGCCCGGAATTTCGTAAAGAGTTTTGAAAGCGCGGCTGGAAGGCTTTCATCTCTCCCTTAAATATCACCGGCGGATTGGAGTTGGATGCAGAAACGTAGGATTCTCATCGTCGACAACAACGATGAGCTGCGTGCCATACTTGAGAACGCGCTTGGCAGTCTCGGCTGCGAGGCGGTGGTCACTGGCGATCGTGACGAAGCTCTCAACCGCAAAGATTTGGACCAGTTTGATCTCATCATTAGCGATCTCACCGAAGAGGCTGGGCCAGACGCTCCGGAAAATAATTCCAACGGCAACGCGGCCAACGAACAACATCGTCGCCATCTGTTAACGCCGGTGGTGGCAAACGCGGATGAGCCCGTCATCGTGAAGGCCTTCAAGATGGTGGCCGCGAATTATCTGCGTCTCCCTTACAATAAGGACGAGCTTCGCGAGATAGTTGAACAGACGCTCTCTTACAAGCTTCGCTACGTGGACGATCCGAGCTTGCTTTCTCACACTCACGAGAAGATCGAGTTTGAATTGCCGAGCGACATCACGCTGATGAGCGGAGTGTTGCAATACCTGCTCGAGCGCGTCGCCAAGATGGGTGTGATTAGTCCCGAAGCTTCGAACCTTTTCGTGGCGCTGGACGAGGCATTCGTCAACGCGGTCAAGCACGGCAACAAAAATGATCCAACCAAACTAATTCGCGTCGGCGCTGAGCTGTCTCCCAAGGAGGCTTGTTTCACTGTGGAAGATGAAGGTGAAGGCTTCGACGTGCAGACCATACCCGATCCTCGCGATCCGGCGAACCTGTTCAAGTCTTCCGGGCGAGGCGTGCTCCTTATCTACAACATCATGGACGAAGTTGAGTACAATGCGCAGGGTAATCGCGTAAAGATGGTGAAACGGCCGGAACCTGCGGCTGAAAACTCAACTCGTTGAACCAGGCACACCCAACTACAAACACGCCGGTAGCGTCTGAAAAGTTTTTCAAACGTCAATCAAGCGTAACGGCAAACGGAGCAGCCGAGGAGTCACTCTCATTTTGGAGAGCGTGGCCGTGGTGGCTTGTCCCCGCCCTCCTCGGGCTGATCCTCGTTCTATACTTTGTCGATCCCTTCATCGGCGACTGGGACGGTATGGACTACACGATGCTGTCGCTGGCGGGTTATCCGTCGTCGATGGCGCTGGGCCGCAATCTTTTCATCTTCGGAAATCATGCGCTTTACGAATTGGCCCATACACTCTTCAGTGTCCAGCCGGAACACGCGTACCTCGTTTTCAAATACGCTGTCGTTGCTGAGGCGCCGCTCGCGGTGATTGCTTGTTGGGTGCTGGCGCGCGACTTTTCAAAATCCCTGCACACGGCCACGCTCGCGGCGCTGTTCCTGGTTTTCTCTCCTGTGTTTGTACTCTACGGCGGCCAGGTGATGACCGATGTGCCATCCGTTCTCCTTCTATCTCTTGCTCTGATCGTCCATTATCGCGGCGTGCAACAGCAGCGCGTTTGGCTGGTGCTCGCGGGCGCGGCGCTGCTGGGATTAGGCGTTAACCTTCGTGAGACGATTGGTTTTTATGCGCCGTGGTTAGTCGTTGCCCCGTTTGTTTGCGGTTGGAAACTTCGCCGGCGTCAAATTCTTATCGTCGCAAGTTCGGGTTTGATTTTTCTGCTCTGCGCCACCGGCTGGTTTGCGTTTTGGTTCATCACTGACGAGCACTACCGCTGGATTTGGTTTGGCTGGCGCGAATCAATGCGACAGGAAACGGCGCGGCATCCGGTCACGCTTCATAA
This sequence comes from Pyrinomonadaceae bacterium, assembly GCA_036009285.1. Lineage (GTDB taxonomy): Bacteria > Acidobacteriota > Blastocatellia > Pyrinomonadales > Pyrinomonadaceae > PSRF01. The sequence goes on from DASYMB010000168.1 coordinate 2,842, forward strand.
CCTGCGGCCGTACTTCGCGTATTTTTTTGTTACCGCGCCGCTGGTTCTGGTGTCGCTGCCATTTGCTTTGTGGAACGAGTGGCGCCGGAAAAAACTTTCGCCGCTCTTGTTACTCGGGGCCATGGGGTTGCTGACTGATCTGATGCTATATCTCAACTACAGCACCGCGGTTAACTGGCGCTATTTCCTGACCGGCTTGCCGGCGATTGCACCGTTGTCCGCAAACTTTCTGTTGCGCACGTTGACGCCGCGACTGCGAAGCGCGCGGCTGGCATTCATTACCTGCGTTGTTGCTTTGCTGGCCCTGGCGGTCGTGTTCAGTCTTTTGATTCGGCCGGCGAGCCAACAATTCATCGCGCGGCGAGCGATGAGCAAAGATTATCGCCGTCAGCTTGAAAACGTGCCGCGAGATGCGATCATGATTTCAGGCTCGCAGACAATTGCCGTCACCTATTGGAAGGCAATAGGAGCGGGTGACTGGAAAACGATTGGCACCGGCGGCGGGTGGCCCGGAGACGCGAACCTGGCGC
>DASYMB010000169.1:0-6670 GCA_036009285.1 Pyrinomonadaceae bacterium
TTCGAGCAGTGTATTAACGAAGGGTTTCTTTTCATTGACGACCAGCAGCCGGGTCGTGGCATTCGTTCACTGCAGCGTGCGGCCCAGATGGCCCAGGACAATGCGCCCTTGCTTTATTTCGTTGGCGAACATTTCTTTAAAACCGGCAAGACGCATCGCGCCCAAAATTATCTGGCGAGGGCCTATGAATTATCACCGCGCGATCGGCGTGTTTCGCTGCTCCTCGGCTTGACTTGCGCCGACGAGGGTGACGTCGAGCGGGCACGGGAATTATTGAATAGTGCTACGCAACTGGGAGGCTCGACGTTTGCCGCGCATTACGGCTTGGGCCGGCTCTTCGTGGCTGAAGCGAACTGGCGCAAGGCGCTTCAGGAGTTTAAGTTGGCGCTCGCCAGCAAAGCTTCACCAGAGGCGCATTACACACTCGGCTGTCTTTATTACCAGCTCAACCGCGATGGGCTGGCCGCGCGCCATCTCAGGAAAGCGTTGGAGTTGGACGAGGATTACTGCGAGGCGTTCTACGTGCTCGGCTTGATCGCTGATAGGGCGGGCCAGAAAAATCTTGCCGAGAAGTATTTTGGAAAAGCGAGTGCCGGAGCGGTGACGCGGAAGACCAACTCGACAAGAGGCAAGGGCCAGAATTCGCCACTGGCCGGCGCGGCCCCTCTCTTTCGCTTGTCGTCCGCGAATTCACGAAGGCTCGTTACCGGAGGCGATCGACGCCTGGCTGAAGCGCTCAGACAAGACGCGCTGAGTGCGTGCAGTGCTGCCTATAGCGAAAGCCGCTGAGGTGGGATCTCTCCAACTTGAAACGGCCGTCTATTTGGAGTGCGGGAACCTGCCACCGCTTTGGTCGGCGGCGACCTGTCGCAGCCTGTGTAGACTGCTCAGCATCGAGAAAGCTGCGGCAAGCCGCCGCAGAGAAAAGCGGTGACAGGCCCCCGCACTCCAAAGCGGGGCTCGTTGACACTCGGCTGGCCGTAGTTATAATGGCTTTTTGCGCAATAGCTCGTAAAATGTGCGATTCGCAATAGGGTGACGGTAATGCGGATTGAGCTTGCAGGGTTGGAGAACGGAAAGGGCGCGTTTGCCCACGAGTATGCGCCGGGCGAACTGGTTCTTCACGACGATCGAGTAAGGTTGCTTGATCCGCCGGCGGTGTCCGGACAGGTTCGGCAGGAAGGACGCCGCGCGCATGTAGGCGGGCGCGTCTCTGGCCGGTTACAGGTTGATTGCGATCGCTGCTTGAAGCCGGTCGAGTTATCGGTGGCGTCGGCGTTCCAGCTCGAGTATGTCACGCCGGAAGATTATCAGGCGCAGCAGGCGATCGAGCTTACCGAAGACGACCTGGATCTTTCGACGTTTGACGGCGAAGTGATCGACATCGAGGAACTGGTAACGGAAGAGTTACTACTTGCGGTGCCGGACCACGTTCTTTGCAACGACAGTTGTAAAGGCATTTGCGTTACCTGTGGCGCCGACAGAAACACAGTCGAATGCGATTGTGAGAAACAACAGATTGATCCCCGCTGGGCGGGATTGAAAGAACTGGTAGATCGTAAATAGTAAATCGTGAATCGTAAATAGAACCGAAGCCCAGACGGACAGCGTTTTCTATTTACTATTCACCATTTACGATTTACTACAGGAGCAATTATGCCAAATCCTAAGCGACGACATTCAAAAGCTCGCCGCGGCAAACGCCGCGCGCACGATGCTCTGCGAGCTCCGCAGACAGCCCTTTGTCCCAATTGCCAGGAGCCCCGCCTGCAACACCGCGTCTGCCCGAAATGTGGGTATTACAAGGACCGGCAGGTGGTGCGCGTCGAACAAACTTAAACTGATCAAAACTATCGTCTGTGCGAAATCAGTCGAAGGATGAAGCCCGGCTTACCGGAAAAGTCGTTCTCGACGCGATGGGCAGCGACCACGCGCCGCACGCAGAGATCGACGGAGCCCTCGCTGCGGCCCGCGACCTCGGCGTCAAGGTCATCCTTGTGGGCCAGCCGGAGAAACTTGAACCGGAGTTAAAGCGTTGCGGTTGGCGCGGTGACGGTGATCGAGGAATAGAGTTGGTTGAAGCTGCCGAAGTCATAGGCATGGGCGAACCGGTTATGACTTCGGTGCGACGCAAGAAGAAAAGCTCTTTGAGAATCGGCACGCGTTTGGTAACTGAAGGCAAGGCCGATGGATTTGTTTCGGCGGGCAACACCGGCGCCGCGATGGCCACCGCAAAGATGGTTATAGGCATGCTGCCGGGTGTCGATCGCCCGGCACTGGCTGCGCTTATTCCCACTAAATCAGACAAGCCCACACTGCTGCTGGACGTCGGCGCGAATTCCGAGTGCAAACCTCAGCACCTGGTCCAGTTTGCTATCATGGGCGACGCTTACTCGCGAGCTGTGCTGGGCACTATTAGCCCGGTGGTCGGACTGATGAGCATTGGCGAAGAAGAAGCCAAGGGAAACGATTTGACGAAAGAAGCGTTTCCGCTGTTGCGCGAAATGTCGAGCTTGAATTTCATGGGAAACGTCGAGGGCCGCGACGTGTTTTCCGGCGCGGTTGATGTGATCGTGACGGACGGCTTTACGGGCAACGTCATGCTCAAGCTTTCCGAAGGTCTCACCGATGCAATGTTATCGATGATCAAGCGTGAGCTTACCGCCTCGGCCGTGACGAAGGCTGGAGCGATGTTAGCGAAGCCGGCCTTCCGAAATATTAAGAAGCGGCTGGACTACTCCGAACACGGCGGTGCTCCGCTGCTTGGCGTGCGCAAGATCGTGGTAATCGGTCACGGGAGTTCCAACGCTCGAGCTATCCGCAACGCGATTCGCAGCGTGAAAGAGTTTTCGGAGAACCGCGCGAGCGAGCGCATCGAAAAAGGAATTGCGGAAACGAACGCGCTGCAGAATTTAAGTTTGCGAAGTGCCTAAGGCGCAGGCAGTTCAGGGTACAAACTCGAGCAGTTTAGAGTACAAACTTTAGTTTGCGGTTTCGGTGACCGGCAAGCTAAAGCTTGTACTTTAAACTGCAGCGGGTTGGTCTTACTTGGTTTTCAGTGGGCTAGTGGATAGTATTACGCTCCACCAAACAGCAGTCGAGGAATAGATGGCAAATATGCGGGCCGGGATTCTGGGCACAGGACACTCTTATCCGGAAGGCATTCTGACGAACGCCGAACTGGAAAAGATAGTAGACACATCTGACGAGTGGATCACCAGTCGCACCGGCATTAAGCAGCGACGTAAAGCAGCGCCGGGAGAGTACACCTCTCAATTTGCGGTGCGTGCCGGACGCCAGGCGATCGAGCGCGCCGGTCTGCAGCCTGAAGATATCGACTTGATACTCTGCGCCACCGTCAGTCCCGATCAAATTCTTCCGTCCACCGGCTGCATCATCCAGGCGGAGTTGGGTGCGAACAAAGCTGCGGCCATGGATGTGGTTGCTGCCTGCTCCGGTTTTCTTTATGGGCTTACGATTGCGGACACGATGATTCGCACCGGTCAGTCGAAGCGCGCCCTGGTTATCGGGGCCGAGATCCTGACGCAGTATGTCGATTACACCGACCGGGGCACGTGCGTGTTGTTTGGTGATGGCGCCGGCGCTGCGGTGCTTGGCGAGGTCAACAGCAACCGCGGGATCCTATCGGCGCGAATCAGATCGGATGGCCGTTATCTGGAACAACTGTATTCGCCTGGTGGCGGCACGCGTCGTCCGCCGACTGCCGAAACGCTGGCCTCAGGCGACCACTTTTTCAAGATGAAAGGCAACGAGCTTTTCAAGGTGGCCGTCCGCTCGATGGGCGACATCTCGCGCGACGTTCTTGAAGAAGCCGGCTTGAGCGCGGACGAAGTGAAGCTTTTTATTCCGCATCAGGCAAACCAACGAATCACCGACGCGGTCGCAAAAAATCTTGGATTTGATAGCGAGCGCATCTATTCGAATATTCAAATGCACGGCAACACTTCATCGGCGTCTATTCCAATCGCGCTTGACGAGTGTGTCGAAGCGGGCCGCATCAACCCGGGCGACCTGGTCCTGCTTGCTTCGTTTGGCGGCGGTGTAACCTGGGGTGGCGTGCTGATGCGCTGGTAGCAGAAAACAGGTAAATGGTAAATCGTGAATGGTAAATAGTGGTGTCCCTTCACGGACTCGTCCGTTAGACGACAGCGAAAGCTCTGATCGTATTAACTATTTACCATTTACTATTTACCAGCAAGGGCCGTGAATCGTAAATCGTAAATAGTAAATAGAAATCACCCGCTGAATCAGCGGCCGATTCGTAGAACCTTCAAGGCGTTCGACTATTTACGATTTACTATTTACGATTTACTTTATGTCTATTGCGTACATCTTTCCCGGGCAGGGATCGCAGCATCCGGGAATGGGAAGAAATCTGGTAGAGAATTTTTCCGTCGCTGCTCGGCTCTTTGAAGAACTAAACGACGCGCTTCATTTTTCAATTTCGCGACTGTGCTTCGAGGGAACTCCCGAAGATCTGCAACTGACGGAGAACACCCAGCCAGCGATTTTGGCTGTGTCCGTTGCGGCGCTGCGCACGATGGAGTCGGAGGGTTTCCCGCAGCCGGATTATGTTGCGGGACATAGCCTGGGCGAATATTCCGCCCTTGTGGCAGCGAAGTCATTGGCGGCTACCACTGCGGTCACAACTGTTCGAGCGCGCGGTCGTTACATGCAGGAGGCAGTTCCGGTGGGAACCGGCGCGATGGCTGCGGTGCTTGGAGTTGAACTGAAAGACATCGAGCGGGCGTGCGTAGAGGCCAGCCAGGGTGAGGTTTGCGCGCCGGCGAACATCAACTCGCGGGGCCAGGTAGTGATTGCGGGGCACGCCGAGGCGGTGGAAAGAGCGAGTGAGCTGCTGCGAGCTGCCGGAGCCAAACGCGTTTTGAAGTTGAACGGTGCGCCGTCTCATTCCGCGCTGATGAAGTCGGCCGAGGAGCGACTCGCGGTGGACCTTGAGCGCATCGCTTTCAATAATTTGACTGTACCGCTCGTCACCAACGTCGCTGCGGCAATCATACGCAAAGGCGCGGAAGCGCGCGAGTCTCTTGTCAGGCAAGTTTCGTCGCCGATGCGCTGGCTGGAGTCAATAGAGTTGTTGATTCAAGAAGGTGTTGATACTTTCGTAGAAGTTGGTCCGGGAAAAGTTCTGACCGGCTTGATGCGACAGATAAGTCGGGAAGTAAAGTGTTTTAATGTCGAGGATGCAGCCAGCTTGAAGAGTACCGCCGCGAGCCTTGGCATTTAGTAGGACAGGCGTTTCTGCCTGAAGTAGGACAGGCATTCCTGTCCTTGCGGGGTATTGACTGCAGTAGGGATTAAAGCGGACAGACAGCAGTGTCTGTCCTACTCATCAAAGATCTTTCATCACAGAGGAGCAAAACGAAATGCCCGATCCAGAAATAGAGAGTAAGGTAAAACAGATCATTGTTGACGAACTCGGAGTGGACGAGAATGAGGTTACGCCCAATGCCCGCTTCATCGACGACTTAGGCGCAGACTCTTTGGACACCGTCGAACTTGTCATGCGTTTCGAAGAGGAATTCGGCATCGAGATTCCTGATGAAGACGCGGAGAAGATTCAAAGCGTCCGCGATGCTTACAACTACATCGATCAGCACAAAAAACAGTGACTTCAGGGACCGACGACGGACGACCGCCCGCAACAAGCTTCACGAGAATTCGAGCCTCCGTCGTTAGCGTGCATTACCGCGGTCATCGGTCGCCGGTCGTCGGTCGTATTTTCCAAGGAGCTTTGATTTGACACGACGGGTAGTTGTCACAGGTCTGGGTCTAATAACACCGGTTGGCAATTCAGTTGAGACAACGTGGTCCGCGCTGATGAGCGGCCGCAACGGCGTCGACTTCATCAAGAAGTTTGACACGGAGAAGTTTTCCGTGAAGTTTGCCGCCGAAATTAAGGACTTCGACCCACTCAAGTTCATCGCTAAGAAAGAGGCGCGCAAAATGGGCGCCTTTATTCATTACGCTATCGCGGCTGCTACCGAGGCGATGGCTGACAGCGGTTTTGAGCTTACCGAAGAGGGAAAGTTTCCGGACGACCTGGCCGAGAACGCCGGCACCTACATAAGCAGCGGCATCGGCGATTTCTGGGCCATCGAACGGGAGCACTCAAAACTTCTGAATGAGGGACCTGACCGCGTTTCACCGTTCTTCATCGTTTCCGCGATCGTGAATTTGGCTGCGGGCCAGGTCTCAATTCGTTACGGAGCCAAAGGTCCTAACTCGGCGACGGCGACTGCTTGTTCGGCCGGCGCCCATGCCATCGGGGATAGTTTTAAGATCATTCAGCGTGGGGATGCAGATGTAATGATCTGCGGCGGCGCCGAGTCGGCGATCACGCCGATGAGCGTTGCTGGATTTGCTTCGATGCGCGCGCTTTCCACCCGCAACGACGATCCGCAGCACGCCTCACGGCCGTTTGAGCGCGACCGCGATGGATTTGTTATCGGCGAAGGCGCGGGCATCATGATCCTGGAAGAGCTCGAGCTGGCGAAGCGGCGCGGCGCCCGCATCTACGCAGAGCTGGTGGGCTATGGCATGACCGCCGACGCGTTTCATCTGACGATGCCTGATGAAACCGGGTCGGGCGCGATTCGCGTCATGCAGAAAACAATTCGCGACGCGG
>DASYMB010000170.1:0-7649 GCA_036009285.1 Pyrinomonadaceae bacterium
CGGGTTCTGGTTTTGATCGCGGACACATGTGCCCGTCGGCTGATCGAACCTCGAGTATTCCAGACAACTCGGCGACTTTTCTGATGACTAACATGGTTCCCCAGGCGCCGGGAAACAATCAAGGACCTTGGGCGGCCATGGAAAATTATCTCCGCACCTTTCTTCCGGCCTCGGAGCTATACATCGTCTCGGGAGGATTTGGCACTGGCGGGACGGGTAGCGGTGGGGGAACTACGAACGTCCTTGGCAGTGGGGTGACTGTTCCCAATAAGACCTGGAAAGTAGTGCTCATCCTTCCGGTTGGCGATAACGACGTCTCGCGAGTTGACGGCAATACACGAACTATCGCGGTGATCATGCCAAATCTCGATTCCATCCGGCCCGATCAGTGGCAAAAGTATTTGACCACCGTCGACCAGGTCGAGACGCTGACGGGTTACGACTTTTTTTCCAATGTTCCCGCGGCCACGCAAAATGCCTTCGAACCGAAACTTGATGCGGCTAACGACACCGCGCCGGTTACGGTCAACCAAACGCGCGGGGTCGGAAACAACCGCAGCATACCGGTCACCCTGTCCGCTACCGACTTCAACGTCAATAATACCGTGTTCACTTTTACGGTTGTGGCCCCGCCGCAACACGGCACGCTATCGGGCAGCGGAGCAAACCTTGTCTACTCTCCCGATTCGAGTTACATCGGACCGGATAGCTTTACTTTCAAAGCCAATGACGGCGCGCTTGATTCAAATACATCCATGTTCAGCATCACCGTTACAGCTCCCACCGCGGCCCCGGCGATTATCAATGGCCAAGTCACGACTGCGGCCGGCGTACCGCTCGCGGGTGTCACGATGTATTTGAGCGGAGCAAGATCAGCGCGTGCGATCACTGACACCAATGGCAACTACCGCTTCGCTGGGATCGCTACCGACAACTTCTACACGGTAACGCCGGCAATCGCGAATTACGAATTTAGCCCCGCGAGCCGTTCATTCTCGTTACTTGCAAATAAGAGCGATGCGGTTTTCACCGGCACACTGAATTCGGTGATTACGCGCAACGTGATCGATACCCCGGAATATTTCGTTAGGCAACATTATCTCGATTTCCTGGGACGCGAGCCTGATGAAAGTGGGTTCAACTTCTGGAGCGATCAGATCCTCGAATGCGGTTCAGATAACGCGTGCAGCGAGCGGCGAGTGATCAATGTCTCGGCAGCTTACTTCCTGTCGATCGAGTTTCAGCAAACAGGCGGACTGGTTGATGGACTTTATCGCGCCAGCTACGGCCGCGCGCCGCGCTATGCGGAGTTTATGCCGGACACGGCGGTTGTCGCGCGCGATGTAGTTGTCGGTCGCGCGAATTGGGCGCAGGTGCTGGAAGCGAACAAACAAGCCTTCGTCGATTCCTGGGTGCAGCGCGCGGAGTTCCGTGCTGCTTACGACGGACTGGCAAACAACGCTTTCGTTGATAGCTTGATTAGCCACACGCACGGCAGCTTCAATGGAAATCGAGCGGCGCTTGTTAGCGGCTTGAACGATGGCAGCTTGACGCGCGCCGCGGTACTCAGTCAAGTGGTGGAGAACGAAGGATTTACTCGGGCGAAGCACAACGAGACGTTTGTGATGATGGAATACTTCGGTTATCTGCGCCGCGATCCGGATCAGAGTGGCTATCAATTCTGGCTCAACAAACTGAGCGAGTTCGAGGGAAACTTTGAACAGGCGGAAATGGTGAAGGCCTTCATCAATTCGGGCGAATACCGGGATCGCTTCGCCAGATGAGGCGATAACCCGCAAGGAACTATCCGCAGATTACGCAGATAACAATAAGATCTGGAAGAAGGCCTTCTTGTCATAACGACTTCGGTGACTTGAACACGATCTTGTCCTTATTGAATCTGTGAAATCTGCGTAATCTGCGGATTCAAATCTCAGCGTCGTGGTGATTTGTTTCGAACTAGAAGTTAACTCCAAACGCAGCAAGCAGCGCTAACACCACCGCCAGAATCGCCTCGCCTACAATCAGTCCCGAAGCAAGCGGAATGCGAAAATCGTCTTCAGACTTCGGCGATGTTTTGGCCCAGATCAACTGCGCCACGCCGCCGAGAATAAAAGTCATCAGCACTGCTGCGTTAATAAGCATACCGATACCGATTGCTGCCGGAGACGGAACGTTCTCGCCATATTTCTCAGCCAGCAACGTGAGCACGATGCCGGCCACGATTCCTATCACCAAACCGACCAGGCAGCCAGGCGGCAGCGCGCTGAGTCCCCTGGTAAGCAGTTCGGCAAAGCCCGCCCACTTAACGCTAATCGGCGAAGATAGACCGGTTGGGCCAATGCCAAACTTGTCGCGCAGTATTGGATAGACCAGGGCCGTTGCCAGCGAGCCAACGGGCGCGGCGATTAGCTGGGCAATTGTCAGGTTGCGAGGGTTCGAGCGGATCAATTGTCCGGCTTTGAAGTCCTGCATCAGTGCTTCGGAAGTAACCGCGATGGTCCCCGTGAGTCCGCTGGATGACATGTTAACCGGCACGTTGCCGGGCGAGATGAACGCAAAGATGGCCTGCATCATGTTTGACAGCGCGCTGATCGGTCCCCAGTTTGTTTCGCCCAACACGCGCAGGCCCACGAGCATCAGCGGCAGCGACAACAGGATGGCGATAAACGAAAGCCACACCGGGATGCCCATGCTGAAGTATTGGACCAGACAGATAACCACGGTCATCACCAGGGATCCTATGACAACCCAGCGCATGGGAAATTCACGCGGACTGCCCGCGGCGCCCACCTTGCTGTCTTTTAGTCCACGAAAAGTTTCGACGATAAGATTCCATTTCAGCGCCAGTGAAGTCAGTCCGCCCGCGACCATCAATCCCGTTGCGGGCCACATCACCCAAAGTAACGTCGCAGGGTAGGTGAGCGCCGGAATCATTCCGTGTGACAGCAGAAATCGTGGCAGGATGAACCAACTGATCGCAGTGCCGATCGCCATCGACAGACAGATGCGAAAGCCGACCAGCAATCCCGAGCCGAATGACAGCAGACTCCAGTTGAAGCCGATTCTCATGTCAGCCATCCCCGGTATCAGCCAGGTATCGGGAAAGAGTTTGAGGAAGCTGGTAAGAATCATGAGCAGGCCCGACATCAGGGCGCCGAAGCCAAGTGCTATCAGCGGACGTGCAGCAGTACCTTTCTCTCGTCCTTCGTGCAACACGAGGATCGTTTCGCCCGCGGCCAGCCCGTCCGCGTAAGTCAGGTTCTCTTCGTCGATGTAGTGGCGGCGCATGGGAACGGCCAGCAGGATGCCGAGCAGGCTCGCGCTGCATAGCCAGAAAAAGATCTGCGCGGTGCCGAGATGGATAGGAGGATTGAGCACGCCCTTGGTATTGAGCATGTCAAACGCGGCTAGCAGTACGCACATGAAAGCAGTTTGCCCGGCGCTCGTACCCATGGTCTGCACGATGTTGTTCTCGCGCGCGTTGGTGTCCGCGAAGCGCGGCACAAAGAGGCGCAGCAGAAAGACGAGAGGCACGAGGGACATGAACCCAAGAAAGGCGGACACTACGGAGAGGTTTGGTCCAAAGCCGAGCTTCAACACGCAATAGGGATAGGCGCTGCCGATGATCAGCGCCACGATGAGCCCGATAACGATGGCGCGAATGGTTAGTTCCGGACCGGCTGGAGTTGCTGGAGTATTGGCCTTGGTCATGGCTGCTCCTAATTTTGGAGTGCGCTGACCTGTCAGCGCTTTAGTAGGTCGAGACTGTCGCGACCAGTGGTCGTTGAACTCATTTTACGAAGTGGCGACAGGCCGCCGTCTACCAAAGCGGTGACAGGTCGCCGCACTCCAAATTCCGTTGCTATGGAGTCGTCGGTTTCACATCCGGTTTGCCCTGCAGGTTCTTAGGCCGGTCCTCCGGCGCTTCAACTCTTCGCTTGCCTGTGGCCTGATCGAAGACAGCATTGCGAAGAAACTGTTCGGTGGTCCATGGCGGCGGATCACCGCCGAGATATTTGTTGAACCATTCGACGTGCGCGGTGTAGTAGAGCGCCATCTCGTACCAACTCGGCCAGTGCCCCGCATTCGCGTAGATGATCAGTCGGGAAGGGACTTTCATCTCCTGAAGGTCGGTGAAGAAATGCAGCGACTGCGTGTAAGGCACTCTGTAATCGCGCTCTCCGGAAATGACAAGCGTCGGTGTCTTGAAGTTTTTGACGAAGTTTGACGGCGACCACTTATCGTATTGTGAGGAGTCCCAGGGTCTGCCCTTCAGATCCCATTCAGGAAACCACAGTTCCTCCGTCGCGCCGTGAAAAGAGCGCAGGTCGTACATGCCCATCATCGACGCGATTGCCTTGAAGCGATCGGTGTGGCCTTCAAACCACATCATCATGTAACCACCGTAGGACCACCCCATCGCGCCCATGCGCGTCGAGTCAACGTAAGGAAGTTTCTCGAGCGCGTCCGTCACCTTCATTAAGTCTTCGAAGACCTTGCCGCCAAAGTCGCCGGAAATTTCCGCGGTGAAATCCTGACCGAAGCCGGTGGAGCCATGAGGATTGGGAAAGGCGACGATGTAACCCGCGCCGGGATAGACCTGCCAGTCGCCGCGAAACGCATCCGCCCAATTTGACTGCGGGCCGCCGTGAACATTCAGAATCAACGGATACTTGCGCGACGGATCAAAGTTATGAGGCTTAACGATAAACACCTGCACCCGCGCGCCATCCGCGCCGGTTACCCACATTGTTTCCGCCGGACGGATGTCAACTTCGTTCTGCAGGGCGTCGTTGAGATGCGAGAGTTTCGCCGGTGTCGCGGCTTTACCGTCTACGATTTGGGCGCTGTAAATCTCCGTCGGTTCTCCGACCGAGCGCTTGACGTAGAGCAAGTGCCGCTCGCTCGGGTCAAACTCGGAAGCGTCAATCGTCTTGTCTGCCAAAACCTGCGTGATGCTTTTCGAGTTGAGGTCGAGACGGAAGACGGGATTCTGTCCCTCGACGGGACCAAGAAAGTAGATCGATTTGGAATCCCTGGACCACTTGAATTCGTCGATCCAATTGCGGAAATTTTCCGTCAGCACGGTAATCTGTCGGGTGTCGCGATTGTAGAGTGCGATGCGAAAAAGGTCCGACTCGTAACCCGGCTGCCGCTGCATGCGAAAGCCGATGTACTTTCCGTCGGGCGAATATTTGGGGCTGCCGTCGGAAGCAGGATTAGTCGCGGTGATATTTCGCGGCTGCGGTTCTTTGTCGTCCAGCGAAATGAGCCAGAGGTCGTTGTTGGTTGAGACTGCCGGCATCGGATCGTGATTCGAGACGTAGACCAGCTCCTTGCTGTCGGGAGAGAAATCGTATTGCAGCGGTCCGCCAAGTTGAAACGACGGCGCGTCGTATTTGCCGGGTGTCACATCGCGTGTTTGTCCGGTGGCGGAGTTTGCAATGAACGTGTGAGTGCGTGTGCCGTCCTTCCAGGAGGTCCAGTGTCGATAAAGCAGCTCGTCGGCCATGTGGGCCTTGAGCGGCCCCGATTCCCAACGCTCGGCGATCTTCTTATTGCAGGCATCATCGCCGTTGCACTCCGGATAAACGTCTGACGAAAACGCGATCCACTTGCCGTCGGGTGACCAGAGCGGATCGGAGACTCCGGTTGAAACGTTGGTTAACTTTCGCCAGGGGCCGGCGCCTCTCGCGCTCATCAAATAGAGATTCGAACTGCCATCCTTCGAGCTGATGAAGAGAATTTGTTTGCCGTCCGGCGAGAACGATGGCGAAGACTCGCTCTTATCTCCCGTCGTCAACTGCCGCAGGTTCTGCCCGTTAACATTGCCGCTGATCTCCATGGCCCAGATGTGGGCGTTTCGTTTTGCGCGCGCGAGGTCAGAGGTGGTCACGACGAAGATTACAGTTTTGCCGTCAGGTGAAACGTGCAGGTCGGAAATGTTTTTGACTCGATAAAGATCTTCAATAGCGAAGGCGCGCTGCTGCGCTTGCAGCGAAGTGAATGAGAGCAGCAGAAAAATAGAGCAGAAGAAAACGCGACGCATGATTCGGTAGACTCCTTTGTAAACTGTTCTCCAACTGACGTAGAAAGGTGAACCCTTCTTCATTATGTTGTGGAGAACGTTGACTTAGCTGGTGGGCTGGAAGCACTTATTCGATATCCAGAAAATTAACGAGAACGCTCCTCTATGATCTGGGCGAGTGCCCGCAGCGCTTGATTAACGGCTACGGAATCAGGGAAGACCTTCGCCACATCCGGATCAAGTACAATTATATTTGTACCCTCAGCGTACTGCTTGGCGTATTTCCCAATCACAGCTTGGCTGAAATCATACTCATCCAACATCTCAACTTCCTTATTCTCTTCTTCGTTCATAATCGTTCCTCTCGTGCGGTGTTGCTTGCCGCGCGCTAATGAGTCGTACGACATTATCTCCACGGTACGTATGGACGACAATCAAAGTGCGTCGCAAGCTGGACTGACCCATAACAACATATCTTTCCTCTTCAGCCGAATGTAGAGGGTCAGGAATCGTGCGTGATAGTAAGTCGGCGAACACCGTCGAAGCTTCCGAAAAAGAACTGCCGTGCCTCTTTAGATTCTCTGCCGCTTTGCCGTCATCCCACTCGAACCTCAAACTCATAACAGAAAATATACGTGGCTTTGTCGAGAGAAGGAAAGCATTGAGAGACGTGAACTGCCGTGAGACTAGTAACGCCAGCTCTTCAAGTCCGCGCCTTTGGGTGCGCTCTTCAAAATTCGCTCGACGATCTTTGGCGCGTAGAACTGGTGATAACGAAGCCGCGAGATGGCATTCGGCAGCGTGTGGTCGCCGTTCCAACAGTGTTCCGCGCGCGGCTCGTAGTCGACTTCGCCGCCGTAGTAAGGATTCTTTGTGCTCTTGAGAAAAGCCTCGACGAGATAGACGGCGTTGTTGAGATAGTAGTTATCGGCTTCGCCAACGTAGATGTGAAGCTTGCCTTCAAGCTTTGGTCCGAGTTTCTTCCAATCGCGACGCAGGATGTAGCCGAGGTCGTAATGTTCGCGCCAGTGTTCGGCGACGGCGCGATCGATTTTGCCGCTCACTTTGTCCCAGATGGGTTTGGGATAGCCATCCTGGCCCACCGGTGAATAGACCGCCTGCCAGATATCGAATTGACCTCCCGAGCGACTGTTCGTTCCCAACGCGAGTTCCATGTAATTCATTTCCTGCAAAGTCGCCGCGAGCTCGCCGAGATAGTTTCGCTTGCCGGGCCGCGGCGTTTGCTTCCACGGCGCTGCGGCACGATACGCGTTGTCGTGTTCATAGATATTGACGACCGTGTACGCGCGAAAATCTATCGGGTCGGGACAGGCGCCCCACGCGCCGTTGTATTCGTCCGCGTAAAAGATTTGCGCCGCGAGCGCTTCCCAACCTCCGGTCGAGCCGCCGTACATGAAGCGCGCCCAGCCTTTGCCCAGTCCGCGAAATTGTTTTTCGATGAAAGGCACCAGCTCGTAAGTGATCGCATCGCCGTAGGGACCGAGGTTCGCGGAGTTCACGGCGTAGGAGTCGTCGTAGTAAGGATTCGCGTGCTGAATCTCGATGATGATCATCCGCGGGAAGTTTGGCCCGGTCCACTCCTGGTAAAACTTGTAGG
>DASYMB010000171.1:0-8376 GCA_036009285.1 Pyrinomonadaceae bacterium
GACTGCTGCATCGCCGCAAAATATTTCTTCTGAAACTCACTGCCTGACTCGGCCGGTGTAAGCAGGATTCTCGCCTGCTGAATTAGAGCCACTCCCGTATCCTCGTTCGGCGGCTCCTTCGCAGCTAAAAGCTCATCCACCTCAACGATAAGTTCGGATAGTTGCCGCAGCCACGCGAACCAGGAATCGCTCATTACCAGTTGGAGAAACTGATAGCTATTGTCGATAGCGCCTTGCGCACGTTCATAACGCTCGCGCTCAAAATCCAGGAGCGTCTTGTGCAGACGCAGCAAGGTCGTGCGAACTCTTGTAAGTTGCTCACGGGTTGCCGCAGTTAGCTCGTTCTCAGAAGTCATCCCTTCAGTCCCTCTCGATCTTGTTTGAGGTTCTATGTAAAGCAAAGTGTTAGTTTGCGGCGATGAGCCAGCGCTCAAGTGAGTGCTGACGAACCTTTCGCAAACTAACAGTTTGTTTTATTCATTCTCGATCGTCCAGGTTTGCATAAGGCTCTCATCGCGAAACGTTAATGCAAAATAGTTAGCTAACTCAAGCTTTGACCCCCAAATTCCCGCAGCATTTGCATCGCCCGGGCTATGCTATGATCGCCGTCGAATGCCGTCTCCTTTCAGCCTCCAGACTCCGATTGAAGATTTCTACAAATACCGGCTTGCGCGCTTCGGTCAAACGCTTTCGCATAAGCTCGCAGTTGAGATCGGAAATCACACGGCCCGGAAAGACTCTCGCAGCGCGACGGTGGAAGACCTGCTGAACTACCTGCCGATGCGTTACGAAGACCGTTCCAATCCGGCCCACATACGCGATCTGACTGACGGCATGGAAGCTTCGCTCGAACTTGTAGTCAAGATCGCGGGCGCCTATCAGGTGAAGAATCGGCGCTCATACTCGCGTTCAAGTCTCTTCATCTTCGAAGTCACCGCCACCGATCCGGAGAAGACCGGACGGCCCATTGTTGTTTGGTGGTTCGTTTCCGGAGCGTATGCGCACGACATTGTCAGCTATTACACGCGGCGTTTCACACGCGGCGCGCGCTTCATTACTTTCGGGAAATGGGAGTGGGACAAGCGTCGCGCTACCTTCGCGCTGAAATTAAATAAACCGGCGGATGAACTCGAGCTGCTGCCTTCGTTAACGGTCCACGACGATACTGAGACCAGCGAACCTGAGACTGCGGCAGGCAGCAAGAATAACGAAGCGATCGGATTGGATGCCCCCGATAGCGGCGATCCGGCACTCGCAGTTATTCACAGCGGACGTCGCGTTCCGGTCTATCGCAAGCTGGGCGAGTTTAGCTCCAAGCGCGTGCGCGAGATCATGCATGCGGTGCTGGCGCTGCTGCCTGATTCTGCAATCATTGAAACGTTGCCGCCTGAACTACTGCAACGAAAAAAGCTCATCAGCCGTTCGGAAGCTCTGCGCCAGATTCACTTCCCCCCTGAAGACACGCCGCTCGCGCTCTACGATCAGGCGCGAAGTCGCGCGCACCTGCGTCTCATTTTTGAAGATCTGTTTTGGGTTGCGTTTGGAATTGGCCTGAAGCGCGGCAAGCGAACGAAAGAGATCAAGGGGACTATGATAAAGCTTGATCAGGCAACCAAGCTCAGAATTGGTTCAGTGTTGCCGTTTAAGTTGACTGAAGCGCAGCGTCGGGTGGTTAAGGAAATATTCAAAGACTTGAAGTCAGACGCGCCGATGAACCGTCTGCTACAGGGCGACGTCGGCAGTGGAAAAACCATCGTGGCGCTGATCGCGATGCTGGCCACAATGGAAAACGGTTACCAGACGGCGCTGATGGTACCAACTGAAATCCTTGCCGAACAGCACGCGCGCAATATCAAACGGCTGCTTGCGAAAAGCCCGTATCGCGTCGAGCTTTTGACCGGCTCGCTGCGTGCGGCCGAGAAGAGAAAACTCCAGGTCGATCTTTCTGCCGGCGAGATTCACGCTTGCATCGGCACGCACGCATTGATTCAGGAGTCCGTGTTGTTCAAGAACCTCGGGCTGGCAGTGATTGATGAGCAACACCGCTTCGGCGTAATGCAGCGCGCCGAATTGCGCGCGCGCGGTTTCAATCCTGACGTACTGGTAATGACTGCCACTCCGATCCCGCGGTCACTCACGATGACGATCTACGGCGACCTCGATGTGTCGATCATCGACGAGTTGCCGCCCGGCCGCACGCCGATCGAGACGCGTGTGTTCGGTGAGGAGCAACGCGCGGAGGTGAAAGAATTAATCGCCCGAGAAGTACGCGCTGGTCGTCAGGTCTACGTAGTTTATCCGCTCGTTGAAGAGTCAGAAAAGATGGATTTGAAGGACGCGACCCGCAGGTATGAATACCTGCGCGATAAAGTGTTCCCGAAACTTTCCATTGGCCTGGTGCATGGCAAAATGAAGCCGGCGGAAAAGGAGGAAGCGATGCGCCGCTTCCTCAGCGGCGAAACCCAGATACTTGTCTCAACGACGGTAATTGAGGTGGGCGTTGATGTTCCTAATGCGTCGGTGATGATTGTCGAACATGCGGAGAGGTTTGGTCTGTCGCAGCTTCATCAACTGCGAGGGCGCGTTGGTCGCGGCGCCGAGAAGAGTTATTGCATACTACTAACGTCAGACAAACAGACTGCGGTCGCGGTCGAGCGGCTCGGCATCATGGCGAAGAGTAACGACGGTTTTGTGATCGCTGAAAAAGACCTTGAGCTACGCGGCCCCGGCGAACTGCTGGGAACCAGACAATCGGGGTTGCCGGAATTTCGCATCGCCAACCTCGTGCGCGATCAGCAATTCCTTGAGGGCGCGCGCAAGGAAGCAGATTTCTATTTGGCGAAGGGTGAGCAGTCACCCGACACGGCGGACATGATTGAACGCATACGCTCCGATGCGCGCTTTGGCCTGGCGGCGATTGGCTGAAACAGCATCGTAGATTACGCAGATTTCAGTCCCGGAGGGACGGGATGTTTATAGTCAGATGGCTCCATAGAATCTTCTCAGCTCCAGAGGAGCGGAATATCGATGAGGCAAACTCGCTTACAACATTTCGCTCCTCTGGAGCTCTTGTCTTTTTGGGACATTCCTTACCTATAAACATTAGGCTCCTCTGGAGCGGAACACTTGGTTGCGGCTAGGCCGGACTGCGTAATCTGTGGATTGATCTTTTGCTTTTCAACCCGAACAAGTTTTGCGAGTGATCGCTGGAAAATATCGTGGACGAAATTTGAAGAGCCCGCCATCACTCGAGGTGCGGCCGACCTCGGATCGTCTGCGCGAGACGCTCTTCAACATCATCGCGCCACGAATCGAAGGCGCACGCTTTCTAGATCTCTGCGCCGGCTCAGGAGCGGTAGGGATTGAAGCACTCTCTCGCGGTGCACGTCACGTCACCTTCGTCGATCGTTCGCGAAAAATGTACGTCTTGATTCAATCGAACCTGGATCTTTGTGGAGTTGAGAGGGTGGAGAGCGAAGTCGTTCAAGCTGAAGCTCACGACTATCTGCGTCGCGCCATCAAGCGAGCGCGTGACAGTGAGACGCGTTGGGATATCGTCTTCTTCGATCCGCCTTACGCTGAGGATTATCTTCCGACTCTCGAAACCCTCGGAGCCCAAGCGTCCACTCTGTTAACTGAAAATGGTTTGCTGATCGTCGAACACCATCACAAGAATCAGTTGCCGGAGCAGCTAGGCGAGCTCAGCAGCACCCGAGTTCTGAAGCAGGGCGATTCGGCGCTGAGCTTCTATGAAATTGCGGGACCGGGTGACTAAGCGGAGGCCAGTGCCTCCCTCGCTGCTTCACATAATCATTGTTAGAATCGCTTCATGCTTGTCCTTGGAATTGAAACGTCTTGCGACGAAACTGCGGCAGCCATCGTGCGCGATGGACGCGAGATCGTGTCGTCGGTCATCGCTTCGCAAATCGAAACGCACAAACCCTTTGGCGGCGTGGTGCCGGAACTCGCTTCACGCGAACACCTCGACAAGATCGTTCCCATTGTTGAAGAAGCTTTTGAACGCGCCGGAATGCAAACCAACGAGATCGATGGCATTGCCGTAACGTCGGGACCGGGACTCGTCGGTTCGTTGCTGGTCGGCGTCTCGTACGCGAAGGCGATGGCCTTTGCGCTTGGCAAGCCCCTGGTGGGAGTGAATCACATTGAGGGTCATGTCTATTCCGTCGCTTTCGACAACCCGCCAGTTGAATATCCCGCGCTCGCTCTGATCGTTTCCGGCGGGCACAGCAATTTGTTTTTCGTTCCCGCCCCCGGCAAATACAAAGTGCTGGCGCGCACGCGCGACGATGCGGCCGGCGAAGCGTTTGATAAGGTCGCCAAGATGATGGGGCTCGGTTATCCCGGCGGGCCAATCATCGAGCGGCTCGCGCGCGAAGGCGATCCGCGCGCGGTAAAGTTTTCCACGCCGCGTATGGGCGATGGCTCGGCGGATTTTAGTTTCAGCGGTTTGAAAACGGCGGTAACGAAACACGTGCGCGAGACCGGATTGCAGCCGGTTCGAAACGGCGAAGAACCCTCGCAGGCGATTAAGGATCTGGCGGCTAGTTTTCAGAGCGTGGTAGTACGCTCTTTAGTGGGAACTACGGAGCGATTGGCGAGAGGCTTTGGGCCAAAGACGTTGATTGTCGCCGGGGGCGTTGCGTGTAATGGTGCGTTGCGTGATGCCGCGCGCGTGGCGGCGCAGAACCTTGGGCTCCCGGTTTACTTCCCATCGCCTCACTTATCCACTGACAACGCAGCGATGATCGCGGCAGCCGGAACAGTAAAACTCTGTGCTGGCGAACGCGCGGGCTTCGATTTGAATGCCGACGTAACTCTGCGTTTGCAAAACGTGGACAACGAAGAGGACGCTTTGAGAAAAGCTAAAGTCCGCTATCGTCTGTGAAGAAAGACTAGACGCGGATTTACGCGAATAAACGCGGATCAAAGCCAAAAGCCGAAACCGAACGATCGCGCAGATGATTCCTTAACCAGGCTGGTTCTTCGTCGGCGACATTCCAATCTGGGTGGATGAGACCAAACGCAGCCAAAAGGAAGTCAAGTCGGTTGGTAGTGATGGGATTACGAAGTATCAGGAGCCGTTAGCGTCATAAAGTAGGTAAGTGCCTTGGTTTGTAGGTCAATCAGCCCGTCTCTATCCAGCCCAGCAATTTGCCGGTGGATTTAAACTGCTTGATGCCAGCTTCGGCCAGCAACAATTTAACCGGCTCCTTCTCGAAGTCCCTGAAATTACCCGTTAAGAAGGCTTTCCTATCTATTGATTCGCTCTTTGAGTGGGCGAGTATGCTTGAGAGGATCAACGCATCAGCGCGATCCAATTCGGTTTGGCGGGACAACTGCGTCTGCTCTTGAATGATACCCGCGGAAATAGGAATCAGTTGTGCCCGATTGGCAATCCCCGACAGGGTTGCATCCAATCTTTGGAAAAGCTCACTCAATAGTTTGTCGTTTGTAAGATCGGCATCTGTAAGTTCGGTGACCAATTGCTGTGCGGACGAGACATCGATGCTTCTTTGAAGGTCGCCTAGTTGTCGAGCCAGTTCTGCCTTGAACTTGTTTCGACCATCGCGTTTCCGATTGAACGCGGAGATCGCTTCCATCACGCAGACAGCAGGTAACGCCAGCTGAACTTCTGATTCGGGCAATGAAAGCAACTCCCCGGCGCGAGTGTCCTGCCCCATGACCGCGCCGACGATCCAATTGGTTTCAAGGTAGACGAGTGAACTCAAAGTTGGGAATGCGTCTCGCTATTGCGCAAGCGCGATGCCAACCCGATCTGATCCAGTTCATCGTATCCAGGTGGGCGTTTTGATTTCCACGAGTAGGAAAAATCTCGCAGCCACGCTTCAGTGAGGCCTTCAAGGTAGAAATCTTCAACATTCTCAAGATCAGAAACGTCCGTATAATGACGCAGAATGCTGCTGGTCGAGAGCGTGATGGCTTGCTCCCAATCGGGTACGCCGTTTTGAGTCGGCGCAACGAGTATCTGCTGAGGATCAACCGCCATGACAAACTCAGCTCCAACAGCGAGTGAATATTCTTCTACCTGGTGGCGCGCCGATTGATCGAAGGGGCGACGCTTAACCTCCACCGCCACGAGGGGCTGACCTTGCGAAGCCGTGACCAGAATATCCGGTTTCTGCTCTGTACTTATCAACTGCATGATTTTTCACCCAAGCAAAATTAGCACAACATAGTAGTCTTTCACAGTTCCAACTTAGCGAAAGCTCAACTCTTGAGGACCGAAGGGCGGTGAGTCAAGGTTGCGCTATCTGTTTTCGGTCCGGTTGTCGTTGGTCTCGGCACGCGAGACCGGGGTGGCCTTATCAACCCTCGATGACGCTCATCGCGCTCACCGCCTTTTTCTCGTAGGCGGTGATGGTGGCGATGTTGCGTTTCTCCAGTGCAGTCAACTGTGCATCGTTAAAGTCGGGGCTGGCTTTGTACCAGGCGAAGCTCTCGAAGTAGGTCTGAAACCAGGGCTCTTTCGTAAACACTTTGCCGCGGCGCGCGTAAATCTCCTGCCGCATCTTGCCGGCATCTTCGATGAATAGACCTTCCAAAAGACTCCGCGTGATCGGCTTGCGGCCGAGATTGTCGTGGATCTTGTTCTCGTAGGCGACAATCGTTTCCACGTTTTGCTTATCCGGTCCTGATAATTCTTCGTCTTTGAAATTTGAGTCAGGCTGATACCAAGGCTGGCCCCAGAAATACTGCTGCAGCCATTCCGCCTGAAACTGGCGGCCGTGGCGCGCATAAACTTCATTACGCAACAGCCGCAGCTCATTGAGACTCAAGCCGTGCAGCATCTGCTCCGCAATCAACTTGTTCTCAAACAACTCCATGTCGCCGGGCGCGAGGGCAAGTTTGCGCGACTTCTTCTGGGCCGCCTCAATGGTCAGTAAGTTTTTCTCTTCGATCGGGGAAAGCTTCTTGGAATCGTATTTATCAGCGGGCTTGTACCAGTAGCGCTCGTCAAAATATTGCTGCAGCCAGGGCTCACTGAAACGCTTGCCGTGAATTGCCTCCACCTCCGCGCGCAACACGCGCCACTCCGCGCCGCTGTGAAGACCGAGCTTCTTTGGTGTCAGCGTGCGGGCGCGCCAATAGCGCATGTCGCCCGGTTGCACGGTCACATGTTTGCCGGCTTCCGCGTCGCGAATTAAATCCAGGTTTCGGTTCTCGGTGTTGTTGAGCGTCGAGTTGTTGAAGTCCGGATTAGCTTTGTACCAATCCTGCGCCTCGAGATAGACGCGGATCTCAGGGTCTTTGAAAACGCGGCCATGACGGCCAAACACGATGCCGCGCATCAGCTTCAGGTCTTCAAGCGGAACGCTCGCGAGGTCGGCGGGTTTTAGTGCAGCCTTGGCGAAATCGAAACTCTGCCAACGTTGCATGCTGTCCTGGGCTTTCGCGGAGAATGGACCTGCAGCCAGAAAAACTACGAGCAGAAGGAAGTTCAATCGAAGGCGGGGGAAGTGGTTCATTCGAGACTCCGTTGTTTGGGGGTGCATTTGCTTACTGAACGCCAAGCAGAAGCCCGACGGTTAGGGAGGGTCATCCGAACAGGTCACTCGAGCAAGCCCTTCCTCACGATCGGGCTTCTGCCTGGGTCAGCTCAACCAAAAATATCGCGGACCTTGTCGACCAAACCCTTGTCTTCCAGATCCTTGTTCTCAACTACCGCAAGTTGCTCGAGCAGCTTTCGTTGTTCACGCGTTAAGGTAGTTGGTGTGACCACGGTGACTGATACAAAAAGATCGCCGCGGCCGCGGCCGCCGAGCACAGGCATACCTTTGCCCTTGATGCGAAAGACCGTGCCGGTCTGCGTGCCCGTCGGGATTTTGATCTTCTCTTCGCCTTCAATCGTCGCCACGAAAACATCTGAGCCCAGCGCGGCTTGCGCGAAGGTCAGCGGCTGCGACGCGTAGAGATTACTTCCCTGTCGCTCAAAGCGCTCGTGCTCGGCGAGATGAATAACAACATATAGATCGCCGGACGGTCCACCCTGCGTGCCCGACTCTCCTTCACCTTGAACGCGCAGTCGCGATCCGGTTTCCACGCCCGCCGGAATCTTGACCTCCATCTGTTTCTCGCGTTCGATGCGACCCGCGCCGCGGCACTCCGAGCAGGGACTCTTTACGACGCGACCTGCCCCGCGACAGGGTTGACAAGTCCGCGCCACCGAAAAAAATCCCTGTTGATAACGAACCTGACCGGTGCCGCCGCAGTTGCTGCAGTTTTCAGGTTGCGTGCCCGGCGCGGCGCCGTTTCCTTTGCAAGTTTCGCAGGTTTCAAGTCGCGGGATGCGCAACTGAGCGGTCATTCCGTTGTAGGCTTCTTCGAGTGTGATCT
>DASYMB010000172.1:0-11377 GCA_036009285.1 Pyrinomonadaceae bacterium
GGTAAACCTTTTGGTAATTCACCCGGCAAAAACCAGTCAGCTTTTTGAATCTCGAAACTTAGTTGCCCGGGATCTCCAACCGCCCGGGCAGTGAAAACTATTTCCACCTGCCGCGGCCTTTTGAAAGCTCGCGTCGAAAACAATTCCAGGTTTTCAACTTCAAGCCCGATCTCTTCGTGCAACTCACGTCGCAACGTCTCCTCAGGTTGCTCGCCGGCTTCCATGAAACCGCCGGGCATTCCCCAACCCGCGCCGGGACGAAAGCGGTGTTTGAGTAACAACACGCGACCGCGGCCGTCTGTAACCACTGCTCCCGCGGTTACGGTGAAACGCGGGTGAGAAAGTCTGACGGTCCAACTCCGTAACGCCTTCGGTACTCGACGCCAAATCGCTCCCATTAGATCGCTAACCATTTAAGTTCAGCATAGCACGAGTGCATTGACGCGGATTTGCCCGACTCTGTAAGATTCAAGTTGCAATCGTTCACAAACATCCGAGTGAAAGCCGAATAGTTTAGCTATGGCAACTGCATCCGAAGCAAGCTCGAGCGAACCGACCGCCGCCACCGCCACGTCTGCGCCGGTGCCGAAAAGAATTACGAACGCGCAGACGGTGTGCAACGAGAAAAACGCGAGGGCAAACTCTGCAACGGTCATCTCAAGCAACTGCGCACCGCCGGCGAGCCCGCGTTAGTTCATCTGCGCGGCGACGATGTGCTTTCAAAGTGCCAGACCTGCGGCACGCTGTACATGGGACCACCTTTGGGGCACGTGCGAGATCCGTATAAGCAAAGTCGTTTTGTTGAAGCTGAACTTTCGGCGCTGCTGCAAGCTGCGGGTGGCTCGTTGCCTGTCATTAAGAAGGACGCGCGAGGCGTATTCATCATGGAGACAACCGGCCACACGCCGGCAGCCGCCAAGCCGGCAAGTGCTCCCGCCGCGCAAACTCCAGCGAAGGCAGCAACGCCTGCGGTCGCGGCGAAGCCCAGCCCGGCGCCAACACAAAAGTCTGTCGCATCAAAAGCGGGAGCAGAGCCGGATCGTACACTGAACAAACGGTCGATCTATGCCGGGGTGGTCGATACCGGCCCGGTAGCAGGTGAAACTTTTGAACAAAAGGTAGCTCGGCTCAAAGCTGTATCCGCGGCCGCGAAGGAGCGCGCGGAAGAAGGTGGTAGTGAAGCCGTCGCTCCCGCTGCGGATTTACCAGTGGTAGCTGCTGTACTCGAATCCGCGATGACTCCGCCAACGGAACCTGAAACTGCGGAAGGAGCTCCGGCTGCAGTTTCTCCACCGGCTGCACCAGCCGCTTCTGCGGAACATAAACCAACCGGCCAGGCCGATCGCAGGTTGATGATTAGATCTACTTACTGCGGCGTGGTGGATACCGGCCCCGTGCCTGGAGAAACTTTCGAACAGAAGATCGAACGCTTGCGCGCGGTAGCCGCAGCCGCTAAACAGCGCGCGGACGGTGGCTGATACACAGATAACCTACCTCAGACGGTTTATCCGCAGATTACGCAGACAACAACATCCAAAAGCTGCGCGTTTAATATGCGTCATTGCTTCACGTTTTTCGATCTGCGAAATCTGCGGATAACTTCTTCTCGCCTCCACAGCGTATGACAGACGACTGCGATGACGATATCGCGTTGGCGGCGGTAGTCTCTTTGGTGGCGCCGTTGCTCCACAGCGCCGCGGCTGCGAGGACAAACCGTAGCGGCGAAAACCTGGTGGGACTTTTCAACGCACTCGAGTGAGGCTTCTGCTAAGCCTAATCGTCCTCGTTCGCTGTCTTCAGCGACTGAAGGTATTTTCCAAACACCCCATTCCACGGCGGAATAACAACCGAAACGGCTCCGAGCGCCTGCGCCTGGCAAGCGAGCCGGATGAGCGGTTTTGGTTCCGTCGTATCGAGGTAGCCAAATTCCTTAATCTTCTTGCCTTCCCGCACTGCTACATCAGAAAGTTTTTCAGCCCCGCCGAGAACTCCCACCCAGCAGGTGCCGCAGGATGCTGAACGGCACTCGACTGGAATTGGTCCCTCCACCCGACGCGGATCCAGTTCGCGCCAGTTGCGCGAGCGGTCCGCTTCCGCTCCCCAGGCGAGGTCCTGCGCATTGTTGAGCTTATACTTCGCCGCATCGTCGTTCTCGTCGTGCGTGACGGTCCATTTTTTGTCGACCGTTTTCAGAAAACCAAGCAGACCCTGGCCGTCGTCTACGGCTCGCTCGCGCAGCACCTGCTCGGGAGATTTCTTCGCATGTTTGCGATCGAGCAACATTTCACCCGAGGCATTCTTGAACGCCGGCAGTCCGGCCTGTCGCAGCGTCATGAAGGCGACCGCCGTTATGCCGACGGTTAGAGAAGCATCGACCTTAAGCGACTCGGAAACTTCCCGAGCGATTTTCAATATTTGATCTGGAAGCTCAGCGGCATCGCCGGGCGTGAAGTTTGTCGCGAAAGCTTCGACCGCCTTTTTCACCTCCGGCCAATAGCGATGACCATAAAGAAACTTGTGCGATGAGTCGATCTGCTCCTTGAGGTGATATACACCCTTGAGCAGCAATTGCGCGGCTAGTCGCTCCGGATCCTCAGCCGCATCGAAGGCAGCGGAGAGAGAGAGTGGGTAGAACGAAAACCAAATCTGGGTGGCGTTCTTGTCGACCTCGTGAACGCTGCGCAAGAGCGTGGTGAGGGTCGCCGCCCACGCTTCCTCGCCAGGCCGGCTAAGCCAGGTTTCGAACGGGCTCCGCGTAGTTGTGTCAGTTATTGTAGTCATAATAGAAAACGGTGATTATAACCACGAAGGACGAAACTGCACAGCGCAGAGGCTGGGAGCGCGTGCTGGGAGCGCAGGCATCTTGCCTGCAATCGCGAGCCTGTGTCTCGCTAATCGTCGATTTTGTTTTTTGGTAACTTGAAGTTCACGCCTGGCGGCGTTCGCTGCAGGCAAGATGCCTGCGCTCCCAGCGAAACGTTAAGTAGCGAAACGTTAACCAGCGAAGCGTTGACAGCGGTGAGCGAGAGCAGTAAAAATCAAACTGCAACCAGGAGATCAACAAGCGAAGGAAGCTAACCATGAGTGCTAAAGAACCAGTCGACGCGAAGCCAACCAAAACTCTTGACAGTGCCTACAGGTTTTCCTTTGCGATAGCTATCGGCTTGATTCTTTTCATCGCGGGGTTGGTTATCAGCCTTACGCTGGGTAGCAGTGCAAGCATCGGCCTCTTCTTTGGGATCCCGTTGCTTTTGGCCGGCCTCCTCGTGCCGCTTATCATGATGCGCGATCAATTCAAGCAGAACGAGGTCGCCGCTCCGTGTCCTTATTGCTCCGGATCCATCAAGACCTCTGACGCTACGATCCGATTAGAATGTCCGAATTGTAAGGGCGTGGTGGTGGTCCGTGATATGAAGCTGTATCCCGCGAACACTGCAAGCTAAACAAAAGGCGCTCTGATTGGCAGCCAATCTCTGGTCCAATAATCGCTCAAGGTAAAGACGAAAAGAATTGCCAGCCAGAACAACGCCGAAGTAAAAACCACCCAAATGAGTCGAGAGCTGTAGCGGACGTGCATGAAGTAGAGTACGACCAGCGTCGCTTTGACTACGGCTATGGTGAGCGCAATGATCACGTTCAGGTTCCCCGGAAAGTCGTGCAACCCCGCCCATACCGTAAGTGCAGTGCCCACCATCAAGGCGAGAAAGATTGTGACGTAGACTTTTAATGGAACGATGTGTTCGCTCATAACGTGTAGGACAGACATTCCTGTCTGTCCGAATTTTCTTGTTCAGTAGCGCCTATGATCGCAGGGCGTACTGACCTGGACCAGCAGACAGGCAGGAATGCCTGTCCTACCAACTCAATGTTCCAGGTGCCGGCCCAACAAATACAGCAGCGGGAACAGGAATATCCAGATGATGTCCACGAAGTGCCAGTACAGACCTGAGATCTCCACCGGATTGTGATACTCAGGGCCGTAGCGGCCACGCCACGCGAACCAGAGAATCACCGAAAGCAAACCCACCCCGATGATCATGTGCACCGCGTGCATGCCGGTCATTGCGAAGTATATCCAGTAAAACATCTCGACGTTTTTCACGGTCGCTCCGGGAAGGAGATGCAGCTTGTGCTTGTCGTACGGAGTCCCATGCTCCTGCACTGCGGGGTTGAACGGCCGCCCCGGGATCAACTGCCCCGGTATTAAGTTGTCGACGTATTTGTCGTGATACTCAACCGCCTTGATCCCCAAAAACGTCAGACCGAGAATGATTGTGAACACCAGGCAAATTATCAGGTTCCGGCGTTTGCCGACCTGCGCGCTGTAAACAGCGAGTGCCATCGTGAAACTACTCAGAATCAGCACCACCGTATTGATCGCGCCCAGGGTTAAATCGAGGTGGTTGCTGGCCGAAGCAAAAGCCGCCGGGTATTGAGTGCGATAGAGCGTGTAAGCAAGAAACATCCCGCCGAAAAACATGATCTCGGTGACTAGAAAAACCCACATGCCGAGGGCCCCAGCCTCACGCTGCTGCTCCAGATTTTCGAAGTGGTGCTGCAGCGCCGGATGGCTCGCTTCATGTTCGATCGGTACAGCGTCTGCCAAGTTCATCTCCCTTTGACTTAAGACATAACCGCCAAGACACCAAGAGCGCCAAGTCAGTTAACAGAATTTGTTCTTTGCCTTTTCAGTTCTTTCGTTGGCGACCTTTGCGTCTTGGCGGCAACTCTCAAGCTCCTTGAACTCTGCCTCTGATTTCTGACCTCTGCCTTACGGCTTGCCGCCGATAACCGCGTCGGCCTCGTCCAGGCGCTCCTCTTTCAACTTGCCAATCACTTCCATTTCTTCCGGCGGCGCAAACTCATAAGCTTCCCAGGTAACAATTGGTGTCGCGAGGAAATTTTCGGTTGGTGGCGGCGACGGCGTTCTCCATTCCAACCCGGGCAAGTGCCACGGATTTGGTTCAGCGCGTTTGCCGTAGCGCATCGACCAAAGCAAATAGATGAACGGTATCACCAGTCCCACGCCGAGAATCGAAGCGCCTGCCGTCGACAGCACATTAAACACCTGGAACTCCGGCGGGTAAGCGTGATAGCGCCGTGGCATTCCCAAATAGCCCGCGATAAACTGCGGCAGAAACGTCAGGTTGAAACCAACGAAAACGATCAGCGCCGAAAACCGTCCCCACCCCTCCGGGTACATTCGCCCGGTGATCTTGGGCCACCAGTAATGCAAGCCACCCAGGTAAGCCAGCAGCGTGCCGCCCACCATGATGTAATGGAAGTGGGCTACCACGAAGTAGGTGTCGCTCAAATGAACATCTACGGCGAGCGAGGCGAGAAATAGTCCGGTCATACCGCCGATAGTGAACAGTCCAATGAAGCCGAGCGCATAGAGCATCGGCGTGTCGTAGGAGATCGAACCCTTGTAGAGCGTCGCCGTCCAGTTAAAAACTTTTATTGCCGAAGGAATCGCTACCGCAAAACTCAGGAACGAAAAAATCATGCCCGCATAAACTGACTGGCTGGCAACAAACAGGTGATGTCCCCAGACGAGAAAACCAAAGACCGCAATTGCCAGGCTCGAGAACGCTACAAACTTGTAGCCAAAAATATTCTTGCGCGAGAAGTTTGCAATCAACTCGCTAACCACGCCCATGCCCGGCAAGACCATGATGTAAACGGCCGGGTGTGAATAGAACCAGAAAAGATGTTGGAACAGCACCGGGTCGCCGCCAAGGGCCGGATTGAAGATTCCGACGTGCGCCAGACGCTCGAAAGCCAGCAGCAAAATTGTGATCGCGATTACCGGGGTACCCAGAATCATGATTAGCGAAGTTGCATAGTGGGCCCAGATGAAGAGCGGCAGACGAAACCAGGTCATTCCCGGCGCGCGCATGGTGTGGATCGTGACGATGAAATTTAGCCCCGTCAAAATCGACGAGAAGCCGCTTATGAAAATTCCAGCGCCGGTGGCGACCACATAGGAATTCGAAAACGTGGTGCTGTAGGGCGCGTAGAAGGTCCAACCCGTATCCACTCCGCCGGCCAGCAGCGCCCAGATGGTCACGATGCCGCCCAGCAGATAGAGGTACCAGCTCAGCAGATTTATGCGCGGAAACGCCAGGTCCTTGGCGCCAATCATCATCGGCACCAGAAAGTTTCCGAGGGTGGCGGGTATCGACGGGATCAGGAAGAAGAAGATCATGATGATCCCGTGTTGGGTAAAGACCTTGTTGTAAGTTGTCGATGAAAGCAGATCGCCTTGCGGTGTCAGCAGTTCGAGGCGAATGAACATCGCATAGAGCCCGCCGATGAAAAAGAACACCGAGATCGAGCCGAGATAAAGCAGCGCGATGCGCTTATGGTCCTTCGTCAACAGCCACGACTTCAGCCCGTATTCCGCGTTGATGTAGTTAACGCGAGCGGCCGCGGGTGTTTCAAATGTTTCGAATGCTTTCATAATTCCTGTTTCGGACCTAGCGCAGGTTCTGCGTCGGCGTTCCGGTTGCCGCGGGCTCTGCTTTGGGAGCAGCGCCGGGCGTCGCTCCGGGTGATTGCGGACCAGTAACCTGAAGCGACTTAATAAACGAAATGATTTGAATCAACTGCTCCGGCGTAACCTGCCCCTGAAACGTCGGCATGATCGGACTAAAACCGTTGACGATCTTAGCCTGCGGATTTTCAATCGACTCGCGAATGTAGCCCTCGTCTGCTATCAGCGTCTGGCCGTTTGTCAGGAAGACCTTGCGACCAAACAAACCCGCCAGCGCCGGACCGCGCCCGCCTTCGCCGTTTGCTCCATGACAGGAGATGCAGCCCAGCGATTGGAAAAGTTGTTGACCGGCAACTGCGGGTGATTGCTGGCTCGCATTGCCGCTCAACCAGTTATCAAATTCGGTCGGCTGCATAACAATCACCGAGCCAACCATTCCCGAATGGTTCATGCCGCAGTATTCAGCGCAGAAGAGGTGATAGGTGCCGGGCTTGGTAGCTTCAAACCACTGCGTGGTGTACCGGCCTGGTAACACGTCCATCTTGATCCGGAAAGCCGGAAGAAAAAGATCGTGGATAGTGTCTTCGGAAGTCATTATCAGTTTGATCTTGCGGCCGGTGGGCACGTGCAACTCGTTAATTTCGCGCTGCCCGGTGGAGTGTTGAATCTTCCACATCCATTGTTTGCCGACCACGTAAATTTCGTTGGTATTCTTGGGCGGCCGATATTGCTGGAAATAGAGTTGCGCGCCCCAGGCAAACATGCTCATCGCAATGATGAAGGGAATTACCGACCACAGCGTTTCCAGTTTGTGTGAGCCGGCGACCGGCCGGGGAATTTCAAACTGCGTGCGGCGGCGATACTTGATAACGAAGAAAATCAAAACGCCCGAGATGAGCAGCGTAAAGAAGAGTGTCACGCCCGAAAGATAAAAATAGAGCGCATCAACCTTCCCTGAAAGAGTGGAAGCACTTTCCGGAACAAATGGAATCCACGAAGTCTGCATAGTTCTTATTTTAGAGTCCAGGAACCTCTCATTAACTGCTTTCGAACGCGTAGCGTCAGTATGAATAGCCCGGCGTTTCAACGCCGGGGCGGGCCATACCGGCTGTCCCAAGCAGAAGCCCGCGCGTCAGCAAGGGCTCTGGTTTCTGCCGGAATTTCGATCTTGAGCCCTTCCTAACGGTCGGGCTTCTGCTTGGCCAGAACTCTAAACTACCGGTCTCTGCCGTAAACCAACGCGTGGCTGGCCACGACGCCGCAACAGCAAAAACATTCCAACCATAGCCAGCAGAGTGACGACACCGCCCACGCGCATTACGTTCATCACCCGGGCGCCATACTTTCCGGTTGCCGGATCGTAGTGATAGCAATAAAGCAGCAACTGATCCACCGGCGATCCAATCCGGTTATCAGCGGCTTCGATCAAACCCAGCCGCAGATCGCGCGGCGCGTATTCGATCCCGTAGAAATAGCGCGCTAGTTTTCCCGGCGGCGTCGTCACGTAGATCGCGCTGGCGTGCGCAAACTGGTTCGTCGTTTCATCAAAGTGATAACGAAAGCCGACCGCGTCAGTCAGGCGTTTGATGTTCGCTTCGTCGCCACTCAGAAAATGCCAACCACGCGCCGCTCCCGCGCGCCGGGCTTCGGGCAGGTAGTTCACATAGGTATTTTTCTTCGCCGCGGCAAGCTCGTGGGTTTCGCGTGGATCGAAGCTGACTGTCACCACCTCAAACTCTTCTCCGGGTTTGAAGGCCATAACCTTAAACGCAGTCACCATGCCGTTGAGCACCTGGTTACAAAGCATCGGACACTGGTAATAGACCAACGACAGCACGACCGGACGCTTCCCAAAGTAGTCACCGAGTTTTACGCTCTCGCCTTTCTCATCCTTGAAGACGAGCTCAAGCGGCAACTGCTGGTCGAGTTTCTGATCGATGCCGACGTCATTCAAAGCTTTGGGTAAACCGCTGGGAGCCCGGGCTTCGTAGGGACGCGAGCTGTAGAGCGGGGAGTTTCCCTGCGGGACCAGTTGGCAGTTGGCAGTGGGCAGTGGGCAGTAAGCAAAAAGCAGCAGGCCGGAAACAAACAGCAGTAGACAAAAGTTCCTTCGAACTCTCTTTCTGCCCACTGCCCACCGCCCACTGCCAACTATTCTCATTGCTTTCCTTCCTCGGTCATTCTTCCCGAACTTGCCGCCGTTGGTAGTCTCACGCCGTATCCAGCGGCGCTCGTCGAAACGTTGTCTTGTTTTCTTGAAGGCAGGCCGGCTTCCAACACTTTTTGCATCGCCTGATCGATGGGCACACAGTCCTTGTCTGCGTTGGCGTCGCTCTTCACCTCGCCGGACGGATCGACGTTCTCACATTCCAACTGACGCTCCCATTGGTCGCGAAGCACACGGTATTCCGCTTGGGGCTCTCTGGTTTCCAGCCGCACCCGCTCGCCATTTTCCAGTTTCACTCCAAAGCCGGGCGCGGCCTGCAGCTTCGGGTCGGGCGGCAAACGCTCGGAGGGCGTCATTGCCATCGGGCCCGGATCCGGCTCCTTCTCAGTCTCCGCATACAGAAATCGAAACATGCCCCACATCAGCACGAACACAACCGCCGTCATCACAGTCAGGCCTATGACAAACTTCAAGACACCGGAAACGCTAACGTCGCTGCCCTCGTGCGTCACGTCAAGGTTCTTGATGTGCGATACGTCCGGCGTTTCCGTGGCCTGTCGCGGATCGTGTCCGTTGCCGTTGTGTGTAGTTCCAGCCATCGTTCAACTTCGCCCTGTCAGAACCGCCTGCGGTAGCGGGCGGGCCTGTGATTCAACTTTTAACCCACCCGCTACCGCAGGTGGTTCTGACCTCAGTGGCCGGCGTGCGCGTGCTTCTGCTCCAACGCCGTTTCATAAAGTGGATCGTTAATCGGTATCAGCGGCCGCGCAGTTAAAGCGCGCGCAAAAACGCCCAGCCACAAGCCGCCCATGGCGATGGGTGCAATCAGGTCCATCCAGCTAAGATGAAACTCCCCACCGCGAAAATTTGGCGCAATCATCCAAAACAGATCGATCAAGCGCATCACGAGAATCAACACGGCAACGATCACCAGCTTGCCTGAATCGCGTTTGAAAGAGCGCGACAGCAGAAACAGAAACGGGAAAGCGAAGTGAAGGATGATCACGGCCAGCGCGATCGCGCCCCAGGCGCCATGGATTCTTGGTAGATACCAGCCAATCTCCTCCGGTAAATTTCCCGACCAGATGATCAGAAACTGTGAAAACGCAAAGTAGGACCAGAGCATGACGAGCGCCAACAACAGCTTGCCCAGGTCCTGGAAGTGTGACTGACCGACTATCTGGTTCATCGGTTCATGTTTCGCGAGCGCGGCCATCACCGCGACCGTGAAGGCCAGCGCGCTCAAGGACCAGGCAGCGACAAAAATAAAACCGTAGATGGTGGACGACCATTCCGGATTGAGCGACATGAACCAATCGATCGACGCAAATGTTACCGTGAAAACCAACAGCACCATGCCCGGACCGCTCAGCAGGCGCATGTTTTTTGTAAACTTACTCTTGGCCGTGCGATCTTGTAACAGCGACCAGCGATTCAGGAAAAAAGCGAGTGCCAGCCAGATAGCAAAATAGATTGCCGCGCGCACCGTAAAAAACGGCAGGTTCAAATATTTCGACTTCTCGATCAGCACGGGGTGCTGCGCCAGCTCGTGCGGGTCGGTCCAGATATAGATCCAGTGTGCGCCAAACACGATCGGCAAAAACAAGATCAGGACGAGCGGCAGAGTTCGCGTTGAAGCTTCCAGCACGCGCCGGATTACCAGCCCCCAGCCGCCGCCTGTCAGGTGCTGCAGCATCAAGAGCGCGAGGGAGCCTATCGAGATTCCCGCCCAGAAACCGAAAGCAAATAAATACGAATGGAAAAACTGCCGGCGGTCCAGGAAAAATCCGAGCGCGAACAGCAACATGAAGACGACGCCCACTAGCAGCGCGCGCTGCTCGACGCGACTAACGCTCGCCGGTGCGTTGTAGGGCCCGCTTGTCAGTGGTGTTGTCACTGGTGCCCTCCGCGGCGCGATGGCGATGCAGCAGGCGATGCTTGAGGCGACGCCGAGGCCGGAGCGCCGGACTCTTTGGCCTGCAGCTTTTGCTGGCTCAACTGCAGCGCCCGAATGTAGGCGATGATCGCCCAGCGATCCTGGACCGGAATCTGCGGCGCATAGCTGGGCATCGCGCCCCAGCCGTTTGTTACGGCATCGAAGAAGTGGCCCACCGGCGCCTGACGCAAGCGGTCGTCATTAAACGAAGCGGCCCGGCGAAAACCGCGGCGCACGATCATGCCGTCGCCGTTGCCAGTCAGACCGTGACAAGCGGAACAGAAAATTTCGTAACGCTCCTTGCCGCGAACCACAGTCTCGTGCGTAATCGAAATCGGAAAAACTTCAACGTCGTCGGGATATTGTGCCGCGCCTTGCAAGGGCGCACCGGCTGTCGTGCCCGTCGCCGTCCCAGTCGCCGCCGTCGGTTGCGGCCCTGCCGGAGTTTGCGCAGCAGAAGCGGAGGCTCCGGTTCGACCCGCCCTCTTCCCGGTAAAGAATTCCGTATCTGTTTTCAGGAAACCGCGCGCCACCGTGCCTTCAACCGGCGGCCGCGTCGACAGTCCGTCTCTAAAAAATGTAGACGAGCGAAATGGCTTCATCTTCGGCTGGTCCTGCATGTCGCGACGGCAGCCGGAAAGGAAAAAAGCAAAAGGTAAAAGGCAAAAAGCGAGAATCAGATGCGGGTAGCGCAACCCAATAAACGCTTTCACTTTTTCCTTTTTCCTTTTCACTTTTGCCTTACACCTCAACATCACTCACATCCATTGCGCCCAGC
>DASYMB010000173.1:0-8401 GCA_036009285.1 Pyrinomonadaceae bacterium
GCAGTGCGCTCTACCGGCGCCTGCAAAAGTATGGGTTGTCTTAGTGTCCGAGAAACTTAAGTTTGTCGTGGACTATGCTTTACTCAACTCGCGACAAACAGAAGTTGGTCGGAGGGGCCATGGGTTATCATAGCCGCGTGAACACCTCCTCTAAACTGCCGAAACACGTCCCGATAATTTCAAGCCTCGACCCGTCGCCGTCACGGGGCGGCCGGCTGAAATTCGAAAAACGCGTTACCTTCCTCGCCCTCGCCGCGGGTTTTCCCGCCGTACTATTGTCTGCGTTTCTACTTTGGTATGACAGCTACAGCGGCCGCGTGCAGTGGACCGTCGATCTGTTCCTCGTGATTATCTGGCTGGGTGTCTCCTTCAATCTCAAACAACGTATCGTACGTCCGTTGCAAACGCTTTCGAACATTCTTGCGGCAATTCGCGAAGGTGACTATTCAATTCGCGGCCGGCGCGCATCGCTGGGCGACGCGCTCGGCGAAGTGATGCTGGAAGTGAACGATCTGGGCCAGACGCTGCGCGAGCAACGGCTCGGCGCTCTGGAAGCGACGGCGCTCTTGCGTACGGTAATGGCCGAGATCGATGTGGCGGTATTTGCGTTTGACGGTAAAGAGCGCCTGCGTCTGATCAATCGAGCGGGCGAAAGACTGCTGGCCCAACCGTCGACGAGACTGCTGGGTCGGACCAGCAGCGAGCTTGGCCTGGCTGCCTGCTTCAATCGCGAGGAAGGCGAGGGCCCACACACGATGCAGATGGTTTTCCCCGGCGGCTTTGGGCGCTGGGACATTCGCCGCGGCACTTTTCGCGAGGGCGGCGCGCAGCACCAGTTACTGGTGTTAACGGATCTCAGTCAAACACTGCGGGAAGAAGAACGCACCGCGTGGCAGCGACTATTGCGTGTGCTGGGCCACGAGCTAAACAACTCGCTGGCTCCGATCAAATCCGTTGCCGGTAGTTTGGCCGATCTGCTTTCGCATCAACCACGGCCGGCGGATTGGGGCGACGACATGCAGCGCGGTCTCGAAGTGATTTCCTCGCGCGCCGATTCGCTCGCGCGTTTCGTGGAATCGTATTCCAAACTCGCGCGCTTGCCGCAGCCGCGATTTGAGCCGCTGAATATCGGTGCTCTGGTTCGTCGCGTCGCTAGTCTCGAGACGCGTTTGCCCGTCCAAGTCGCTTCCGGACCCGATCTGGTGGTGAAAGGTGACGACGTGCAGTTGGAACAGTTGTTGATAAATCTGGTCCGGAACGCGGTCGACGCTTCGATGGAAACGAAGGGTGGAGTAGGAGTCGGGTGGACTCAAAGCAACGGGCAGGTTGAAGTTTGGATTAGCGACGAAGGACCAGGACTCGCGAACACCGCGAATCTGTTCGTGCCGTTTTTTACGACTAAAGCGAAAGGGTCTGGTATCGGGTTGGTGCTCTCGCGACAAATTGCTGAAGCCCACGGCGGTACGTTAACACTCGAGAACCGCCACGATGTTCGCGGTTGCGAAGCGCTGCTGCGCTTGCCGCTTTGATCTACGGAGTGCGCTGGCCTGTCAGCGCTGTGGTCGGCTGCGACCTGTCGCAGCCGTGAGTTTGGAAATACGGGTTGATAGAATCGTGCGCCCATTGGGGCGGAGAACGGGCGGCGACAGGGTCGCCGGTGACCAAAGCGGTGACAGGTCACCGCACTCCAAAGAGAGGCGCTTTACCTTGCGTCTGAGGCGACCGAGTAAGCGACCATGCGGTTTCCGGTCGAAACAAACATCAGCCCGAGTGCTTCATCGGTGATGAATCGTTCATCGAGATCGCGCAGCCGGATTTCACGCTCGGTCTCTCCGGTATGAATATTCACTCCGGCCAGACCATTGCCATCGCGACCCTTCAGGTCGGTGTAGAAATACATCCAGTTACCACGCAAAGCCGCCAGCCGATCGCGATGCCACAGGAAGCGCGACAGTCGCTCGAGTTGATGCGCCGGATCGAGCCGGTCCAAGAGTCGTTCATCGACATCGCCGAGGTTCGTGGTTCTGCGTCGCACGAAATCTCCGGGCGTGGGAGCCGCGGGAGTGCCTGCCGACAAGCGATCCCTGACGCGTGAAACAATACCAAACTGTCTGAAGCGATCGGCTGCATACGCTCTGGCATAGTTGCGAGCAGAATTCGTGGCTAAGGCTTGCAAGTTGGAAACAGAAGAACGCGCAGCCAGGCCCGACCAACTGAGACCGCCAGCCGCCCGGGCCACCTGAACACCGCGAAACGCAGTGGTCGCGGTACCGCCATAGCGAAAATAGAGCGAGGCCGCGCGAGCCGTGATTGCAGCGACCGTGCGAAATATCCCGCGACCGGGCGGAGTGTGACGCGCACGCCATATCTCGCGGCCACTACTCGCATCGAACGCCGCGATCTCTGATTGTCCGCCAACTACAACTTCGCCGCTCTCGTTCAAAACGCCGAACAACGCGCGTTCTATTCCGTGTCTGACGCGCGTGCGTCGTTTGCCGGTTTGTGAATCGATGACGATCAGATCATCGCGGTCGGCAACAACGATGCTGGAAGAATTCGGCAGCACCAGATTTGTAATGCCCTTATCCGCGCCCTTGTATCGCCACCGCACTTTTCCGTTGCGAGTGTCGATAGCGCTGACGCCATACGATCCTCGCTCCACGTTCTCGCCATCTTTCAGACGGGTAAACTGGCCGCCGGTGCGAACGTATAAAACCTGGTCGACTAAGATCATCTCGGGCGTCAAACCCAAATCTTTCGCTTCCCACTCGGTGTCTCCTGTTTCGCGCGAGATCGCGCGCACGCGGCCGTGGCCCGAGGTGTAGATCAAAGTCTCATCGAAAATGGGAGCAGCTTCCGTGAGCGCCAGCCCGTCTTCGTTAACTCGGTAACGCTCACGCAAACGCGACTTGCCGGTGCGCGCGTCGAATGAGGTCAAGCCTTCGTAGAAAACGTATAGCCGGCCGTCGAGGAATGCCGGCGGGTGATAGTTGTCCAGGGTGAAATCGACGTCACCGTCAGCCCAGCGCGCAGGCATCATCTCGACTTCACTCAGTTCATTTTTCCAAAGCTCATCGCCCGTAGCGAGGTCGAGCACGTGCAACAGAGGATGACGCTTGAAGCCGTCGCCGGCGTGACCCTTCGCATCTTTGGCAAACACAACCGCCAGCAGATTCGTCGACGGCTCAACTGCCATCTGCATGACCCCGCCGCGAATCTTATCGCTCTTCCAGATCGTATCGCCGGTTAAGATATCCACCGCTTCGACTCGCGTGCGCTCGCCCTTTTCAAAACTGAGCAGGAGCAGATCGGAGTGGGGTACGGGAGCGACGTCCGTTTCGTCGAGCGATACGTCCTTACGCCGCCAAAGCGCCTCGCCTGTGGCGCCGTCTATGGCGTAGAGAGATTTCTCCGTGCCGACGAGCAGCACACCCAGCTCGGTCGTTTGATAGAAGCGAACTGTCGTATCGAGTTTCGCAGTCCACGACTGTGCATTCGCATCCGTTGCGAGAAACAAAAATAAAGCGACGAGTGGTAATAGCGATAGCTTCAGGGAAGTTCTCATAGCACTGAAGGATACCAGAAAGTAATCGGCATTATTCGGTTTAGCGGAGTGGCCGACCAGGCCCGTCAACGATCAGTTCTACAGTCGATCTCTTCTCTGGGACCGCGGGCACCCTCGCCCGCATCGTGAAGCACACACATCGATCGATAAAGCGCTCGAGCATAATTCTCAACCGTTCGCCCAGGCGCCATGCGGGCGAGGGCGCTCGTTGTCCCAGGAAGTGATTGAAAAGCAGCGTGCAGGTTGAGGCCATGCCGGTTTTCTGACAGCACATGCGAATCCCACGACAAATCTGATATTCTTACTGCTCCCAGTTGGTTGAGCCGCGTTGCTCTATTAATTCAGACCCCAACCAATTTCGCCGACTACCTTTTACGATGCAGATTCATTTAACAACCAGGATTGTCGCCAACTGCGTCGGGTTCGTTTTACTGTTTGCTTCTTTGGCGGCGCGCGCCAGTGCGCAATCAACGGATGTCGCCTGGCCGACGCCGGTCCGCGCAAACGAAGTCACCGGCACAATCCACGCGCGCGACATCGGCGATCCAAGAGTAACCGATCACTTTTATGCTTTCACGGGAATGCCCGGCGATGTGCTGATTACGGTCGACAGCCGGAACCTGAACGGCGACATCGATGTTTTCACGTTCTCCGGTTTGCGCCCGCTGCTGAAGTTTACGATTTATGCCGGCAGCTCTTCGCCGATTACCAAGAGCATTTATTTACGACAACAGGAAGATTTGATCCTGCGAGTGGAAGGTAGAAGTCCCAACGATGACGACGCGGTTTATCGAATTCACTTGGGCGGCTCATTCTCGCCGATAACGTCGGGACCGCTCGCGGAACATGAGGACGCGACTCAAGCGGCGACGGCCGGACTTGAGCCGGGGAAGAACGGCAGGCGAGTGTCGTCTGTAGGAGCGCGAATCGCGGAACAACGAACTGAGGTGGCCGAGACTCCCACGCCGCAACCGGCTCCGCTCGAACCATCAGAAGCCAGACCCAAAACCGCGGCCGCCAGACCAACCGCAGGAAGGGCACGTCGTCCGGTTACGCGAAGAACGCGCCCGGTCCAGCCGCCTAAGCCGGATGAGAGCGCCGCGAAAATTGAGACCGGAACGCCGGCTGAAAGCACTGAGACGCCCACTGAAAGCACTGCAAAGAGAGACGCGACCGCAGCCGGAAGTCCAACTCGAAGAAGCAGGGCTGCGCGCGGAGCCGCCAGGACGCCTACTGCCGAGGAGCCGGAGGACAGCGGTCCGCGTTTGGTAATTCAAACCAACGACGGAACCCTCGTCGATCGGTACATGAGCAGCGTTCGTCGCGTGACTGTAGAAAACGGTCAGGTTGTGGTGGTGGGGAAGGACGGAAAGATTCAGAGGATTCCGCTTGTGAGCGTGGTGCGCATGACAATCTCACCCTAATCGCCAAACGCTATCCGCAAATTACACAGATTCAATAAGAACAAGACGCGGGGGAAGAGCGCACGCGCGCGATCAACTGTTATAGCAGTGCTCTCTTTCCACAGTTTTATTTTTAATCTGCGTAATCTGCGGATAGTGTTCGGCGATTCAGTTTGATTTGTTCCCAGCCTTTAAGCTCGCTAACCTTTCTCTAAACCTCGGCAAGTCTTCGCTGGTTGGAGCTACCTTCTCAAGATTCGCCATTGCTTGTTCAGCCGCTTTCGCATCACCTTTACCGAGGGTCGCCGCGGCGAGGCCGGCAAGCGTGGCCACATCATCGTTCTTTTTTAAGAGCGCCGCGCGATACCACTTTTCCGCAACTTCGAAATGACCCGCGTCGAGGTTTACGAGTCCAAGCAATACCACGGTTTGATAGTCATCGGGTTTGATTTGATTGGCTTTCAAGAGAAACTCGATGGCCGGATCGTATCGTTGGATTTGGTAATAAAGCTCAGCCGCCTTTACCTGCGCCTCAAAATTTGTCGGTTCGCTCCGGGCCTTTTCAAGTTGCGCCGTGACTTCCGCTTGCATATTCCCCTGATTCGGGGCGCCCGCGTTGGCGCCGAGAGCCGGATGATCGGCGGGCATCTGGCTGCTCGACAGAGCGGTCGGCGCGGCGGAACGTTGCATCATCGTGCTGGCAAACAAAAATCCGACGATGAAGCCGAAGAGCACCCCAATTATGGCGAATAGTAAATTGTCTCGTGTCATTGTGTTCGGAGCTTATTGTCTAACTTACCCAGTAGTCGCTGGGGTTTAAGTAAATCTCTTTAGCCGTAAGGACCAGTCCCATAGGGACGACATGTTTATAGTCAGCGGTACTAATAGAATCTTCCGAGCTCCGGAGGAGCGGAATGGTATTGTGATCTCTCTCGCTTACGGACTTTCGCTCCGCTGGAGCTTTAGTCTACGGCTGACTTTCCGGATCTATAAACATTCGGCTCCTCTGGAGCCATGAATTTAGTTGCGCTCGATTCGCCACAGAGAGGCGGAGCACGCACAGATTCTCACGCTACTTAGCGCTTGCGCCGGCCAAAGTTTTAGCTTCGTTGATTCTCTCCGTTAGCGATCGTGTTAGCTCAGAATCGGCGGGACCTTTCTGAAGCAGCTTTTGCCAGTAACCGATCGCTGCCTGGTAATTCTTCGCCTGGAACTCGGCGCTGCCGGCCAGCTCCAACGCTTTCGCGTTTTCAGGGTCGATTTCGAGCGCCTGCTTGATCAACTCGCGCGGTTGGCCCTCGAGTTGACGTCCGCTGCCCATGGCCATCACAAATGCATACTCGATCAACAGATCGGCATCACGCGAATTCATCGAGGTCGCTTTGGCGTATGCCTTGCCAGCCTCGGTGTATTTTTGGAGACTAAGGTATGAGCGCGCAAGCATCACCCAGCCTTGCGGGTCGTCGGGATTCTGCTCGAGTCGCTTCGCGAGCTTTGCAACGTTTGCCTCTATTTGCTGCGGGGTCATCTGCCCGTCAGTCTGTGACCGGGGCATCGTCGCTGGCTGGACCTCGCCTGAAAGCGCCGCAGAATTTCCGAGAAGTAAATACAAAACGACAGCGAGGACCGGAATCCCAAGCGCCAGGCCGTATACCGGCCTGCGACTCGACACGGTCTGCTTTGATTTTGCTTTAGTGCTGTCTGCGGTCGCGGATACATCGTCGAGCAAGCGCCGCTCTATTTCATCTCGGTCCTTTTGATATTGCTCCGGGCCGATGATTCCGTTTCGCAAGTCTGCTTCCAACTCTGCCAGTTGATCGCGATAGATATCGACGTTGGCCTCCTTACGCTCCGCCTCAGCCGTATCCGGGCCGCCGCGTTGCAGCAACGTGGGCAGGATGAACGCCAAAGCAATGGCAACGAGTCCCGCGCATATCAAGGAGAAAAGTATCATGCGGTTTCTTTTCCCGGCGCAATCTTTAGAAGGGTTTCCGCACGCTCGCGTTCAGCGGCGGAGAGCGGCTGTTCAATAATCAACTCACGACGCTGTTTGAGGTAGCGGAAGAGCAGGAACAGACCAGCCAGTAAGAGAACGAACGGTCCGAACCAAAGCAGGTAGGTGGTTGGATCGATCGGGGGGTTATACAAAATAAACTTTCCATAGCGCTCGGTCAGGTAGGCGACGATCTCCTTGTCGCTTTTGCCGGCCTTCATCTGTTCGCGGACCTGCCCGCGGAGATCGTTCGCTAACTCAGCCCGCGAGTCGGCGAGCGTTTCATTCTGGCAGACGAGGCAACGCAGCTCTTTCGAAAGCTTCAAGACACGCTCTTCCAATACCGGGTCGGCGGCAGACGGCTGCGCTTCCTTTGCCACGATGGAGAACGAAAAGCAAGACAGAAGTAGTAACAACAGCGTCGAATGCTTGATCTTATTTGGGGATACCACGCGCTTCATTTGTTTAGTTCCTTGACCAGCGGCAGGATCTTCGCGGTCCATACGTCAGGGGTTACCGGACCAATATACTTAAAGCGAATGACGCCATTGCGATCGATTAGATAAGTTTCCGGCGCGCCGTAGACTCCGTAGTCAATACCTACGCGGCCATCCAAATCAGACACGCTCAAAACATACGGATCGCCCAACTCGGCCAGCCACGAGAGAGCGTCTTCGCGTTTGTCCTTCGAGTTTAGTCCGTAGATCGGTACCGCTCCGGATCGAGCATACTCCAACAACAGTGGATGCTCCTCGCGGCATGAGAAGCACCATGAAGCCCAAACGTTCAGTAGCCAGACTTTGCCCTTCATCTGTTCCGCTGAAAACATTTGGGCCGGATCTTTTAGTTGGGCCAACTGAAACGCAGGCGCCGGTTTGTTGATTAGCGGCGAAGGAATTTCATGCGGGTCGTGCCGCAGGCCGATGGCGAGAAACACAACTAAAACAACGAAGAGAACAAGCGGTATTACAAATCTGCTCATACTTCCTTCGTCGCCATCGCTACGGCGGGAATGGGCGGTTGAGATTTTTGCGCCAGCGCCTCGCGTTCCTTCCGCGCCGCCAGCGCGTACCTGCGATCGCTCAGCGCCAGACCGCCGCCAATGGCCATCAGGACAGCGCCGCCCCAAATCCAGGAGACGAACGGCTTGTAATAAACGCGCACGCTCCAGGCGCCTGCGCTAACCGGTTCACCGAGAGAAACGTAGAGGTCGCGAAAGATGCCGCTGTCGATGGCAGTTTCTGTCATGACGTTTCCGGAGGCAGTATACGAACGCTTCTCCGGATACATCGTGTTAGTGACGTTGCCGTTTCGGCTTACTTCTATCTCGGCACGCGCGGCCTCGTAGTTTGGTCCGGCAGCCCGGGTTACGCCATTGAAGCGGAAAGTGTAGCCGCCGGCATTAACGGTGTCGCCGACTTCCATTCGAACGTCCTGTTC
>DASYMB010000174.1:0-10726 GCA_036009285.1 Pyrinomonadaceae bacterium
GTGACGTTTGATCCGACGCCGGCGGCGGGACGAATCGAACCGGTGAGCGCCGGTCTGGCGGCGCGACTGGGAAAATATGCTGAAGCGCTTGAGCTAATCTGGTTTCAATACGTGGTAGGGTACGATAAGCAGGAGCAGCGCTCGTTGGCAACTTCTCTCCATAACCACTTGTTCGCATATCGCAGCTTGCTCGCGGAGGTAGTTGCCACTGCGCGAAGAACTGCTTCTTCACACAGCCGCAGGATCGCCTTGATAGGTTTCATTACTATTGCTGCGCTGTTGCTTTTGTTCGCAGCCCTGCGGGTGCGACGTTTAGGCTGGCGCCGGGGATTGAGTTTTCATGAGGGCGAACTAAAGACGGAGAGCTCGAAGATCGTTTTCTATGAACGGTTGATTAGTTTGCTCGAGCGTGGCGGAGTAAAACGAGATCCGGACCTGACACCGCTGGAGTTCGCCGGCGGCCTGGGTTTGCATTCAGTGCTGGCCATCACACGCGCGTACAATCGCGTGCGATTCGGCGGGCAGGAGCTTTCGCCGGCAGAACTGCGGGAGATTGATCACGCACTTAAACAACTCGAGGGAGATATG
This sequence comes from Pyrinomonadaceae bacterium, assembly GCA_036009285.1. Taxonomy (GTDB): domain Bacteria; phylum Acidobacteriota; class Blastocatellia; order Pyrinomonadales; family Pyrinomonadaceae; genus PSRF01. The sequence goes on from DASYMB010000174.1 coordinate 589, forward strand.
CCCAAATGACGGCCGACCGATGACCGATGACCGGCCCCGAGAATATTCTGTAGCGACGTCGTCGGTCAGCGGTCATCGGTCATCCGTCGTCTGTCGGTCGGGTTACTTAAAATGAAAAAAGTTGGATTCATCAGCCTCGGTTGTCCCAAGAACCTCGTCGATAGCGAGGTGATGATGGGCCAGCTCAAGGCAAATGGTTATGAGCTAACCGCGGATGCAAGTGAGGCAGACACGGTCGTAGTGAATACCTGCGGCTTTATCGACGCAGCGAAAAAGGAATCGATAGACACGATTCTCGAGGCAGCGCGTTTGAAGAGTGACGGGAAAGCGACGCGTTTGGTGGTGGCCGGCTGTCTCGTAGAACGTTATCGCGATGAGTTGAAAGCCTCGATGCCCGAGGTTGACGCCTTCATCGGCACCAGTCAAATAAACGATATCCTTGCCGTTTGCGATCCGACCACAGATACGCGTTCGCTCCCCGTTCTCTCGCTTGGTAATCAAAGCGCAACCTATCTATACGACGAATCGACGCCCCGAGTGTTAGCCACGCCGAGTCACTATGCATTCATCAAAATTGCCGAGGGTTGCGATCGGCCGTGTGCGTTTTGTTTCATTCCACAAATGCGCGGCCACTTTCGCAGCCGGCGATTCGGATCGATCGTTGCCGAAGCTCAACAGCTTGCCGAAGAAGGCGTGAAGGAATTGATACTGGTCGCACAGGATTCTTCACGATACGGCGAAGACCTTGGTAAGCAGGACGCGTTGGCCCATCTGCTGCGCGAACTGTCGCACACGGACGGCATCGAATGGGTGCGCGTGATGTACATCTATCCGACCCACATCAGCGCTGCTTTTCTCGACGTGCTGGCTGAGGAACCAAAAGCAGTTAAGTATCTCGACATGCCTTTGCAGCACGCATCGCAGAATGTTTTGAAACTGATGAAGCGCGGCGGCAATCGCGCGTCGCTCGAAAGATTGATAAAGCGCGTGCGCGATCGCGTGCCGGGAATTGCGGTGCGCACCACTTTCATCACCGGCTTTCCTGGCGAAACCGATGAAGACTTCGAAGAGTTGCTGGCATTTGTTAAGAACGTCGAGTTCGATCGCGTTGGCGTGTTCACCTATTCCGACGAAGAAGGAACGCCGGCGTTCGACCTGCCGCACAAAGTCGATCCAAAGATTGCGAAACAGCGCCGCGCGCGCTTGATGAAAGCGCAGTCACTGATTTCACGCAGACGGAACAAAGCGAGGGTCGGCCAGCGGGTTCAGGTAATGTTCGAGGGCGAGTCGAACGAAAGTGAACTGCTGTGGCAGGGCCGCATGGAAACCCAGGCGCCGGATATCGACGGTTGCGTTCTCATCAACGATGCGCCTGAAGACTTTAAGCCCGAGGTCGGCAAAATTCTCAAGGTACTAATCACTGCCGGGCACGACTACGATCTGGTTGGACAAGTCGTCGCTTAGCCGAAGAAGTTTTCCGCCCCACTCCGGAGGGTGATATGAAACATCTCACTGCGCTGTTATTTCTGTTTCTCGTTTGCTCCTGGTCTCAGACAGTCAGGGCGCAGGCGGCCGACTCCTGGGCTAACGTCTCTCCGGCAGACGAGCTATTCACGATCCAGCTTCCGGAGAGTCGTGCGGTCAAATCCCAGCAGAACAGTTTCGACCAACTTAAGGTTAACGCGCGCATTTACTCGGCGAGCAGTGATGGGGTTGACTACACCGTCTGGTCTTTGGACAACGAAAGCTATGCGAGCAATGGCCCGAGGGACAACGAGGCTTACCTTGACGCCTGCGCAGATCTGGTCTGGGAATCGCTCCTCGAGCCGCTCCGCGAACAGTTGTCGGAGTCGCTCAAGCTTGCGTCCCGCATGACTTACCAGCGCGAGCTGGAACCGGGCAAACTGCCGTCGGGTCGCGAATACACCATCAAGCTGGGGTACAGTCCCGGAGTGACTCACATCCACGTCGCCGGGCGGCAGATATACGTGTTGACGGTCCTAAACGCGAATGCTGATAGTGCCCTCACACAACGCTTCATCAATTCCTTCGGTATTAAGCTATCGGCCTTGCCGGTAGCGGCGACCATACAGGGAGATTCAAAACCTTTTTCGCCGGGTACCAGCGCGGGAATCGGCCCCGGTCGCGGAGGAAGCGGAAACCGAATTTTTGCCGGCGGTGGGCCAGCAACCGTTCCAGGCAATTCGACGGATTACAATCGAACCTTGAACGGGCGAGAAGTAACACAAAAAGCGCGCGTACTTTCCAAACCTGAACCTCAGTACACTGAGAGCGCGCGTAAATATTCTGTTCAGGGAACCGTTATACTGCGCGCTATTTTTTCCAGCTCTGGAGAAGTGAGCCGTATTACAGTCGTGCAAAGGCTACCTCACGGTTTGACCGAACGAGCGATAGCGGCTGCCAGGGGGATCAAGTTCATCTCCGCGCAAAAGGATGGACACGCGGTGTCGATGTACATTCAACTCGAATACAACTTCAATCTTTATTAACCGAATTCACTTCCGGCTGGGGATCGTTCGCTTTCTGGCGGCTTGGTGCGCAGGGTCGTGCGTGCGAGGCTGATGAGGATGTAAGCACGCGGTCACGGCTAATGAAGAGAGAAAGTATTTATTCAAGACCGGCGTGAACATCCCTCGGGAACCGCGCCCAGCTTTCGCGGATGATAGTTGTCGCCGTACCAGAGCCAGAACAGCAGGTGTGTACCGGCGAAAGCGAGGGAGTTGACTGCCAATGCTTGAGCAGGGCCAGGGCGCCGAGATCGAGCGCTGCGATGTAACCAAACAGCGCTCGGTATTGATCGCGATCCGACCGTAGAAGTATGGGATTTAGAAAGCCACCTATCAGGGCCATGATCGCAATGGCCGGCGCGTCGTAGAGCATAGCGAGACACGCGGCTTCGGCAACGGGAAGATGAGGTCGTCGATTTAGCGGCAAAGAATAACAGAGTAGTTATGAACTGTATGCAAGTTTTGTTCTGACACGCCATCAGTTAAACTTTGCCGATTAAAGAAAGCGCCACCAATTATTTGTAAAGCAAACTGTTAGTTTGCGATGATTCTTCGCCATTCATCTCGGGGCAACCACGAGACGCAAACTAACAGTTTGCTTTATATCAGGCGGCGAGCCGTAGGTGCTCGGCAGATATTTAATTTGGTTTCACAGCCGATGGTTATCAAAGAATCCAGTGATGAAATGAACCCTCCGATCGTCGAGGCAAGGGGTGCGTTGCCGTCGCGGCGGGCGCGCTCGGCTAAGGATTATCTGGCGCTGGCGATTGCAACCTGCGGTGTGGGCTATCTGCCGCTCGCGCCGGGAACGTGGGGCTCGCTGGTTGGAGTAGCGTTGTACTTCCTACTCAACGACACATACTTCAAGTTCAAGCAGATAGCGTTCGACAAGCACTGGATAACGGCAGATGCTTTCAATTTTGACTCGATCTTTCGTGACAGCTTTCTGTTCATCACGCTCTTGCTGGTCGTAATTGGATTAATATCGGCGGTTGGAACGTGGGCTGCTTCGCGCGCGGAAAAGCTTGCCGGGCGCAAAGATGCCAGCATCGTGGTTGTTGACGAGGTCGCCGGCCAATTGCTCACGTTCATTTTCTTGCCGCAGTATCACATTGGCCTCGTGACTGTTCTTATCGGTTTCATAGCTTTCAGGTTTTTTGACATCGTTAAGCCATATCCAGCGCGTAAACTGGAGTCACTTACGGGGGGACTCGGAATCATGGCGGACGATCTGGTTGCCGGTGCTTACGCTGCGCTGTTGTTATCGGTGATCAGCTTCTTCAGCATATCGGGAGGTATTACGACAGCATGGTGAATGCAAACGATCGGAACGATGCTAAACGAATCGACGATGAGGAGCTGCTCGACCAGCGTAAGTCTGATGCAACGAACGATGAACCCTTGAGCGACATAGAAGAATCTGAAAGTGATTCAAGTTCAACGCCGCAACTCGATCCCGGGCCATCGCCCGACGGTTTGCTCGACGAGCCGGACGAAATTAAAGACGCCGGACCGATGTAAGAGCGACAAGGGGAAAGGGTAAGGGGCAAAGGGCAAATGCAAAAACAGCAAGGGCTGACTATGAGGACAGAGTTGTAGAAGCTCGTATGTTTTTCTTGCCCTTTCTCCTTTCCCCTGTTCCCCGGTTTTGTCTTACTGCGGCGGCAACTGCGAAATCTGCCACGCAACGAAGGCGATGAAGGCGAGCATCACGCCCAGGATCACCAGCACTACCGGTTCCATTCCAAAATACGTTTTCTCATCCCCACCCTCCATGATGTCCTTGGGGATATGCAATCCCTCATTGTCGACAACAATCGCGCCATAATGAGGATCGTCATGCGGATCTCCTAAGTGCGGACTGATCCCAAGCTGCTTTGCCGCGCCGTTCTTATCCAGCTCTTCGAGCGGAGCAAGCTGGGCGGCTAGTTGGGCCGTATCACCCTTCTTTCGTTTGCTTCTGGATCCCAGGTGCAGTTTCATATCCACTTCACCTTCTTCAGGTACACATACAACGCCAGACCTACGACCACCATAGAAAGCAGCGCGTAGACATAACCAAAACGCCACCTCAACTCCGGCATGAACACAAAATTCATTCCGTAGATGCCGGCGATGAGGGTCACGGACATCAGGATAGTCGAGATCGAAGTGAGTCGCTTCATGATCTTGTTCATGCGGTTGCCGGAAACCGACAGATAAGCGTCCATCGTGGAGCTCAGCATGTCTCGCAGAGAGTCAATGGTATCGGCAACACGAATCAAATGATCGAACACGTCCTGAAAATAGACGTGCGTTTCTCGAGGGAAGATCGGCTGCTCACGTCTGAGCATCGTATTGAAAACGTCTCGGAGTGGCGTAATGGAGCGACGCAGATAAAGCAGCTTCTTCTTGATGGAAAAAATATCTTCAATAACTTCGGCCCGCCATTCGCCGAAGATTGATTCCTCGAGATCGTCCATGCGTTCGCTGATGATATCGAGCAGCGGTAGATAGTCGTCGACGATTCCGTCGATTAACAGATAAGCAAGCAGTCCCGATCCCTGTTCGGCGCGATCGGTCCACTCGTGCCAGAGCCGCGCGGCGGTGGCGATGGCGCGAATGGGGCGGCTGTGCACCGTCACGAGATAATTCTTCCCCAGAAAAATGTTCAGCTCACGCAACTCCAGCCGGTCGGTTGGTCCAGCGAGCTCGGCTTCGTAAAGCACGATGAAATAGTAGCCGGTATACTCTTCGACCTTCGGACGTTGATGCGCGTTCTGGCAGTCCTCAATCGAGAGATGATGGAAGCCAAACTCTTCCGCCAGTTCCTCAAAATCGCGGCTGGTCGGATCGCTCACATCCGCCCAGATAATGTTCCCCTCTTCCTCGCGCAACTCGCTGATGTCAGCGGCGAGGCAATTCTCATTGAACTCTTTGGTTTGGGTATTCAGGCAAACAGTCGTGATCACTCTGGGCGGTCTCCCTCACACTTCAGATAATCAGTTTCCTTTTGATTGGGTAGCTTATCTTATATCGTTTTGTCGGCACACAGAAAAATAACCGATCATGAACCGCCAGGACCCAGAGCGCCAGGAAAGACTAAGCTCAAAAGTTTGGTAGTGCAGTTATAGCTAGTCCTTCTGTTTCTGTTCATCCGTCCGTTCCTTCATGGCGCTCAGGGCGTGTTGGCGGTATATAATCCGCCGCACCAATGAGTGAAACAAAAATACTTGTCTCCGACGAGGTCAGCGATACGGGTCTACAACCATTGCGCGACGCGGGGTTTGTTATTGAAAAGCGAACCGGTCTGAGCCCGACCGAACTACGCGAAGCGCTCGCGAATTGCGCCGGTCTGGTGGTCCGGAGTGAAACCAAAGTCACTGCTGAGTTGATGGACAGTACCACGACGCTGCGGGTTGTCGGACGCGCCGGCGTCGGCGTTGACAACATCGATGTGCCCGCGGCAACTGAGCGCGGGATCGTAGTAATGAATGCGCCTGACGGCAACACGATCACTACGGCCGAACACACGATCGCGCTTTTGATCGCGCTGGCTCGACGTCTTCCGCAGGCGAACAGTAGTCTAAAATCTGGCCGCTGGGATCGAAAGGCTTTCATCGGCGTTGAGCTGCAGGGTAAGACGCTCGGCATCGTAGGACTCGGACGAATCGGGCGCGCAGTTGCGGCGCGGGCACGCGCGTTTGGCATGAAGATAGTTGCGTTTGATCCATTCATTGCGCCGGAGCAAGCGCGTGATTCTGAGATTGAGCTGGCGCCGCTTGACGAGCTTTTTGCGAGCGCCGATTTCATCACCGTTCATACGCCGCTTACCGCCGAAACGCGCGGCGTTATCGGTCCTGAAGCTTTTGCGAGAATGAAGCAAGGCGTCCGCGTGATCAATTGCGCGCGCGGCGGACTGATCGATGAGAGCGCACTGTATGACGCGATAAGATCCGGAACGGTTGCGGGTGCGGCTTTGGATGTTTTTGCTAAAGAGCCGCCGCCTGTGGACCATCCGCTGCTGTTGCTCGACGAAGTAATCGTCACGCCACATCTTGGCGCCTCCACCGCGGAAGCGCAGGAAGGCGTTGCGTTCACGGTCGCCGAACAGATGCGCGACTACCTGTTAAGCGGCGCCTTGCGCGGCGCGGTGAATGTGCCAGCGCTGGGAACGAAAGAGTTGGCACTACTGCGGCCATACATCGACCTCGCGGAAAAGCTGGGTCGCTTTCAGGCACAACTTGTCGACAGCGCGGTGCGGGAAGTGAAACTGGAATTTGCCGGCGACATAGTTGAGCTCAACGCCGCGCCGGTAACGAGATCTTTTCTCGCCGGACTCTTGCGCGACGTGAGCGCGCGAGTAAACGCGGTCAATGCGTTTCTAATCGCAGAAGAACGCGGCATCAGTGTTACCACGAGTTACTTTCGCGCCACGTCAGACTTCGCGCCATCGATACGCGCCCGAGTTTTAGGTAACAACGCCGAGCAATCGCTGGCTGGAACAATTTTTGGTTTTGGCGATCAGGCACGCGAAGGTCGCATCACTGAAATCGACGGCTTCCGCATCGAAGCGACTCCGGGGGGGCACATGCTGGTGATGCGCAATCGCGACGTGCCGGGAGTAATCGGCCGCGTCGGAACCCTACTCGGTGAACGCCGTGTAAACATCAGCCGCTTTCATCTGGGTCGCCGCGAGCGGGGCGGGGAAGCGATGGCCGTGATCGAAGTGGATGCGCCATTGACGGACGAGACGCTAACAGAACTGCGAGCACTCGAGCCGGTGATTTCGGCTCGCCAGATTAAACTATAGCCCGCTCTCTACTGGAACCGCGGGCGTCTCGCCCGCCTCAAGCGACAAGTTCAGTCAAGGCGCGATTGAATCTGGAATCTGGCTGAGTGAGCATTTAAAGAGAGCTGGCGAGGGCGCCCGCGGTCCCAGTAAGAGCGGGCTTGTCGATTAGGAATCTGAGATGTCAACGAACCTCAATCCCAGAGATGACGCGCCGGCAATGCTCTTCGTTGGTCCCGAGGCGCTACCGGATCCCAAAGGCCCGGCGCGTGGGCGCATCGATGCAATCGATCTGCTGCGCGGCATCGTGATGGTCATCATGATGCTCGACCATACGCGCGACTTTGTTCACTCCGGCGCGTTTCAGTTTGATCCCACTGACCTCACCAAAACGACAGTGGCGGTATTTTTCACGCGTTGGATTACACATTTTTGCGCGCCGGTATTTGTGTTCCTCGCCGGCACCGGATCCTATCTGCAGCTTGCTCGCGGCAAGAGCAAACGCGAACTCTCGCGTTTTCTGGTTACGCGCGGAATGTGGTTAGTGGTGCTCGAGTTTACGGTAGTGCGTTTCGGAGTTTTCTTCAGTCTTGATTACAGATTTTTGGGAATGATGCAGGTAATTTGGGTTATCGGCGTATCAATGATAATTCTCGCCGCGCTGATTCATTTGCCGTTGAAAGTGATTGCAGGTTTCGGGATCGCGATGATTGCCCTCCACAACTTCCTCGATCGATTTAAGGTGGAGGGATGGCGGGGCCCCGGTAGCGCCGTCCCAGGACTCGGAGCTAAGTTGTGGATTGTCGCGCATCAACCTTTCGAACTGTTCCCGGTTCTAGGGTTTCCCGGCCCCGTAGTGTTTGTTGTCTATCCATTGATTCCGTGGATTGGAGTGATGGCTGTAGGCTATGCTTTCGGCGCTCTCTATCAGCATGACAGTGCGTGGCGCCGGCGCGTTCTACTGGCAATCGGCAGCACCATGACCGTTCTGTTCATTGTCTTGCGGGCGATCGACGTCTATGGCGATCCCACAAAATGGTCGCGTCAGAAGAGCGCGATGTTTACAGTGCTTTCTTTTTTGAATACGACGAAATATCCACCTTCGTTGTTATTTCTTTTGATGACCCTTGGTCCTGCGATCATCGCGCTGGCTTGGTTCGAACCTAAGGCCTCGAGCATCCACGTCTCCGGCTCGCAATCGATCTTCACCAGGCTGCGAAACGCGTTGGTAACCTTTGGCCGCGTGCCGCTCTTCTTCTATATCCTGCAATGGTACGCGGCACACTTGATTGCAATCGTTGCCGGGCTGCTTGCCGGTCAACCAGTCGCGTATCAATGGGCCAGCCCGATAGTGAAATTTAGCAACCCTCCTCCGCCAGGCGTTGGGTTCCCGTTGTGGGTTGTATACCTTTGTTGGGCGGTTGGTGTGCTGTTGCTTTATCCGGTCTGCAAGTGGTTTGCCGGTGTGAAGGCCCGCCGCCGCGACTGGTGGCTCTCGTATTTGTGAGTTGTTGTCCTCTGTTACGAATCCCGTCGTCGACCTTTTTCGAATAAACATGAGAAGGAAATCAAAATGCGAAAAAACTTGATGCTGATCATGGTCCTGATCGTTGCGGCTCTCATCTGTAGTTGCGCAAATCCGGCGGCTGACAAACCAAAGGCCACTGTGGGAAACGCTGCGCCCGAGTCAAACTCGCCGCAGCCGGTGGGAACCGAAGTGCTCGTTGTTTCGCCGGAAAATTCCACGGTGGAATTTGTTGCCGCGAAAGTCACGCGCAGTCATCAAGGATCGTTCAAGCAGTTTGCGGGGAAGATCGATCTGGCCCCGAATAGCATTCCCAACAGCCGAGTGACAATCGATATCGACACGGCGTCGGTAGCAACAGACGAGCCTGAACTGACGGCGCACTTGAAGAAAGCCGATTTTTTCGACGTGGCTAAGTATCCGAAAGCGACATTCGTCTCCACCAAGATCGAGCCGGTTAATACAGGCGGCACCGCGCAGCAACAGACATTCAATGTCACCGGCAATCTCGAGTTGCATGGTGTCAAGAAATCAATCTCCTTTCCCGCCAACATCGAGGTTACGCCCAATAGCGCGGCCATGGATGCAGACTTCGCGATTAACAGGAAAGACTTTGGAATCGTCTATGCCGGTAAGGCGGACGATCTGATTCGCGACGGAGTGGTTATTAAGTTGGCGCTCAAAGTACCGCGCGCGAAGCACTAGCATTTTGAGAAAATCCTAACCGGCTATGATTTTCTTCCATTCGCAGCGTGGCTATCTCGTAAAGCAAACTGTTAGTTTGCGATGATTCGTTGCCATTCTCCAGAGCTATCCACGAACGCAAACTAACCGTTTGCTTTACAGTATGTTCGTCCAATGGACAGATGGGTCCAGGACTCTCTCCGCGCACCGTTTTAAGATAGGACGCTTGTGTTCCCGCCGCACGAGGCGGACAAGTCCGCTTTTTAGACTACATTGGTTTGTTGAAAGCTAGACTTCGTTGGTTGTTGAAAGTTTGACTTTCCCAGGCAAGGCGAATATCGTCCAGCCGTTCACCAGACGTCCCGACGAGGGCTGACTTCTCACGAGCCTGCTCGGATTGATCACTCGCACACAGCCTCGAAATAGATCAGCCCTCCGACGACGGTTCGATCGCATCCAATGAAAGTCGCTCGCGCCCGCTCATAATTGGCAACCTGCGGGAATTTGCCTCGATTACCTGTTTAGGATCGTAAAGGCCATGAAGATCCAACGTCGCAACCTGATAGTCGCGCTGCTCGCAGTTCTGTCGTCCTTGCTAATCGCACTAAGCGCGAGTGCTATCGGACAAGA
>DASYMB010000175.1:0-5168 GCA_036009285.1 Pyrinomonadaceae bacterium
AATACGGCGCGAATATGCAAAGGCGGGTCGCTCGTTTCCAGGCGCGCCCATTGGCCTGGCAGTTTGACAGCATAAGGAGACTCTATGCCTGACCCAACTACAATTCTTATTTATGCGAACCAGCGAAGGCGGCAGTGCCTGATGCGACCTGGAGTTTGCTGAACAGTTACGAAGCAGCCGTCGAGGTTCTCACGACGACGCCGAATCCGGCCAGGCTGAGTACGGATTTGAAGGGCACCGAAGCCGATTACGTCAAGTTCCAACTCGTGGCGGACAGAAGCGCGAACGTTCTGGCTGACCTGATCTCCGAACAAGCTCAGCGTGCCGCACGCGAAGAGAACGCTCGTCAAAGTAGCACCGCCAGTCTCTTCAGTGTCTTACGTGGCGACAGTAAATAATAGATCGAAGGAGACGCTTTTATGGCTAGCATGCCTGACCTGGCTACGAACCTTGCCACCGACACTTGCGGTAGCGAGTTGCTGCCGCTCAGTCCATTCAATTCTTTGAACTATCACTTCGGCATGCTGCTCGGCGTTGACGATTTTGAAACCGAGCAGGCTTACCACCGCGCCAAGATACGAATGCATAACGCGTGGTTGCATCGCGAGGGGGTCGTTTGGGGTTTCGCTGTGACCGTCGATGACGCTCGCGGTGAAATTCGTGTGAAACCGGGCCTGGCGCTCGATGCGGCTGGCCACGAATTACACCTCGAGGCGGAATACTGCATCAACGTCGGCGAATGGTTTGATAAGCATGAAAAAGATCCGGAGTTTGATCTCGTCCGCGAAGGTTTTGAAGCGCGCGTAGTCATTTGCTTCAAGGCTTGTTTGAACCGGCAGGTCCCGGCCTTCATGGAGCCATGCGATAGCGGCGGCACCAGCACGGCCTACTCGCGCGTGAGTGAAACTCTGGAAATTCTGTTGTTGCCGCACCGCGCGCCCGCGCTCGTTTATCCCTATCACCGATTGCGTCAGATGTTCGGTCTCGATAAACCGGAGACTCTGGAGCAGACGAAACTGGACGATCTAAAAAACAAAGAAGTCTCGCCTGGAAACACGCCGGAAGATCAGGCCCTGCTCAATGCGGTAAGAAGAGACCAGGGCGTGCTCGATGAAGTGAAGCGGCTTCAAGCCCTGCCGGCGGACCAACAAGCTGAGGCGTGGCTGCAAGCTTTTCATCGGTTCGCAGCGCTCGATGAAATTGACCTGCAACCCGCGACCAGCAAAGACGGCGCGCGCACGTTGCTGTTTCCCGGACAGGAAGACGACTGCGTTCTGCTGGCCGACATCTCCGAACTAACGCTGACGAAGAAAGACAACCTCTGGCTACTCAGTGGCGGCAAGGTCGACACCTCCGTGCGGCCGTCGCATGTGGCTACCACCACTATTCAGGATCTGCTGTGCGGGGGACTCCTGGCTCCGCGCGGACCTCAGGCAGACGCGGATACCGGTCCGCGGATCGATCCGCGGTCGGTCATATTACTGACCGCGAAAGCGATCATGTTTTCCGTGGATAAAGATTTACACGACGCCAGCGTAAAGGCCGCCGCCTTTTCGGTTACCTGGTTTGATCCGACAGGCGGATGGCAAAGGGCCAACATCGCAAACGCTTCTTATGGTGGCACTGAAACGAAGACCGTGGTCCTCGATCTGGACACTGCCGTCAGTCGGCGGGTGCGGTTGGTGGTGTTTGGTACCGGCCCTACTCCTCTGCTGGGCGCTGACCTGGCTCCGCTCGCGGGCGTCGCTGGTGGACCACCGGGGACCGCGCATAACGGACACGACTTCGTTCACATGGAGGATTTTGTCGCCGTAGTTAGCGGGCCTGACGAAGAAAATGTTGTGCAAGCCGCCAACCAGTTAGCCAGTGCGGAACTGGCCAGCGCCCCGGTTCCGGATGAAGCAATCCGTCCGAGTGGTCCAAAAGGAAAAGCAGGTCGAAATAAATCGAAGTAAATCAAAATAATTGAGAAGTGGTTGAAGAGGAAGGAACCTGATATGCCGACAACAAAACCATCCGAAGCCGTCGTGCTGATGAGCAAGCAGAACGGTTTCGTAGTCATCCCGGCGGCGACACCGCTGACGCGCCTCAATTATTTCGACGGCAAGTTTCTCCGGGCGAGCGATCTGAAGGCCGAGCAGGATTACCTGCGCCAACTGGTAGCGCAATCGAATCAAGCCGGCGGCGCCGGCGTGGCCTACGGCTTCGATCTTACGCTCGGCAGCGGTGACCTGCTCGACATCGGGCAGGGATTGGCCATCGATCCGAGCGGCCGCGTGCTGCTGCTGCCGCAGGGAACCTCAGTCAGCGTGCAGGAGTTGATCGACAAGTCGCGCGATCTCCAAAGACTCCTGGGCAAAACCAATGTGGTCCGCTCCGGCGGCTTTGAGACGTGCGAACTAACCACCGGCACACCGCCTGACACCATTACCCCGGCCGGCAATCTCTACCAGATCGTGATCTCAGCCGCCGACGCGCTCTGTGGCGAAGAGGACGTCTACGGCAAACTCTGCGAAGAAGCTTGCGCTACCAGCACCGATCGGCCTTTCGCCGTCGAGGGTTTGATCGTGCGCGCGATTCCTTTGGTGCTGCAAACGCCGCTACCGAATCCAAAGGTGGTTGCCCTGACACAAACGCATCTGCGTTCGCGCGTAGCCGCGGCTTACTTCGAGGATGAACGGCGGCACGTGGCTGCGTTGATTTCGAAGTTCGGGCTGGAACAGGAGACGTGGTGCCTGGGTGCCGATGCTGCCGGGGGCAGTGGCGTTTCGCTCGGTGTGATTGCACGCGCCGGTGCGACTACCGTGTTTCTCGATCCGTGGATTGTACGGCGCGAGCGGATCGACCCGCCGGCAAGGCGCTACTGGCAATGGCGCATGATGATGCGTCCCTGGGACGTCTTTCTGGCACAGATACTCCAGTTTCAATGTCAGCTTCACGATCTCTTTCGCAAGCTGCCTAAGCCCGGCGGAGAAACCGATCCCTGCGGCGGAGCGCACGGAGCTATTCGCGAAGCCGCGGACACAATCACCGAGCTCAAGGAATTTTACCAGTCGACGGCGCAGCGCTTCACCGTGCTGAATGTGAACCTCGACGAAGCGATCACTTTCAAGGGTGGACTTAGCCGTCTCACAGCTTTGAACGACAAACTGGTAAGCGTCGGTCAGGGGTTATCAGTTCCTCCCAGGGATCGATTTCTTATTTACGGCGGCATAGTTGAATTGCCGAGCGCCGGCTACCTGCCGGTCGTGCCGGGCGCAGCAGCTACGATCAATCAACAGGTGCGGCGGATGATGGGCGACGGTGTAGATCTGCGCTTCTGCGTCGTACGTCCTGACTATGTCGCGCACGCGCTCGAAGAAGCGCAACACCTGGAACGGATCTCGTTGCTGCAAGGCCTCGACAATCCTCTGAACAAACCGGAAGTGGACATCCTGGTTCCAAACGGCGAAGTTCTTGAACAGAGGCTGCTGAGTCCGGGAAACGGATTCGAGGCGAGCGTCGATTTGAATCAGGCCCTTATCTCAACGGCGAATGCGAACGCTATCGCTAATATTCAACGTTCGGTTCAAACCATGAATTTTCGCGGCGCCGCGCGCGCGGAGGCCCTTCCAACAGGCGGCGGCGCGTTCTATCTGAGCTGTGACCATCAAATTAATCTCTTCACTCAATTCGTCGCTACCGAAGATTTCACGTCAGCGGCACAACCAGTCGAAGCCACGCTGCCAAACGCAGCTTCACGATCGGCTGCAACCGTGGGCGCAAACGAAGCGAAAGCGGCCCCCAACCCGTTACTCGCAAATATCTTCACTGGGCCTGTCGAATTCCAGAGCTTTCAGCCACCGCGCCTGGGTCTTTGGACCAGCCTGCGCTGCGACAGCAACGTTTTCCGATTGAGCCGCGGTGACACCGCCAATTTCAATACTGCCGTAATCGTGGCCAACGACAAGACAATAAATCCCCTGTTGGACTTTGAGCTGAATGGAGTCTTACAGATTACTCAGGAAGCGCGAACCAGCGGCGCGGCGCAGACCGTTCGCGGACACATTGAAAACGCGCAGCTTTCTATTCGCGGTGCGCAGCTCAACAATCCTGCGGCGCGTACGACGCTCTTCGTCGATCTCGAAGTCACCGCCACGATGACCGCCGGCTCGGCGATTGAAATTGTACTGACGTCCGCCAAGATCGATTACGTGTTGACGGCAAGTTGGGGTAGTGAACCGCTGACAGTGTCAGCCGACATCGTGCAAAGGGTACCCGGGAATGCTATTGCACCATCGCGGAGTATCTCGTTTGCTCATGCGAACCTTAAAGAGAATGCAGACGTGCTCTCGGCGAAAAACGCCAGCCACATTCAAGCGCTTGCGGCCCTGGAGATCATCGCGAAAATCTTAGGCAATACAGACTTCGCCGACGCCAAGGCGCGCCTGCTGTTTCCGCCACCACCCAAACCCACCGATGAATTAAACGTACGCGGCACGATGGATTGGGTGTTGTTCCATCGTCGTCGTACCCGGCGTTGCTCCCAGGAGATATGCGTGCCGCCGGTTGCGCCTCAGCGTGAGTATCAGGTTTACCACTTCGCGCTTCCGAACTTGCAGGAACTCGACGCGGTCAGGCAGAAACTGAACGAAGGCAAGCTGCCCGAAAGCTCCTTTAACAAACTACCTTTCGTTGACTTTGCCGGCGGCTTGGCCACGCTTTTAACCAGTCCGCAAGCGTGGCGTGCAGACTGGGCCAACATCCAGCCCGGTAACGCAATTGTTTACGCCGGCATTGCCAATCGTGATTCGGCCGCGGCGGACGGCGATACGCTGGCACTGTCGCGCCTCGGGCGTCTGGTCGATGTCGTTGCTCCTGTTTCCATCCCCAACGCGCAAATGCAGGCTGAATTGTTAAGCCGGATTCCGAGTTCGATCCCGGCGTCGAACGTGGACGGAGTGATTTTTCTTTTCACGATCAAAGCCGCCAATCTGAAGCTTACGAAAACTGCAGCGCCGGCTGAAGTCGCGCCGGACAACAACATCACCTATACGCTGACGCTTACCAACATTGGCCCGGAAGCCGCGCAGAACGTCGTGGTGACCGATCCAATTCCAACCAACGCGAGCTTTATCTCAGCACAAGGGCCGGCGGGCTGGATTCCGTCCCTTCCCGCCGTCAACGCC
>DASYMB010000176.1:0-11229 GCA_036009285.1 Pyrinomonadaceae bacterium
CCATCCGTCGCTCGGAAAGTTTTACCTGTTTTTGACGGTCCATTCGAAAGCGGGTGAAGCATTGATGTACGAAGCGGTTTTCAATCACATCTGAAAACGGTGAATCGTAAATGGTGAATGGTAAATAGGAGTACGGCGGGACTCCGCGGTTCTTCTGGCGTTCGACTATTTACCATTTACTATTTACCATTTACCGGTATGACCAATCTTCCCAACGGCGGCAAACTCACTTTGCGGCCCGTCACGAAAGAGGACGATCCATTTCTGCTCGCACTCTACGGCAGCACGCGCGAGGCGGAGCTGTCGCAAGTTCAGTGGCAGGACGGTCAGCGGGAGATCTTCTTGCGCTGGCAGTTTGACCTGCAACGACGCGAATACGATGCGCGCTTCCCTGACGCGCGCTATCAAATCGTGGTGATTGACGACGAGCCTGCCGGAAGAATTTGGGTGGGCGAGGACGAGGAACAGATCCGCCTGCTCGACATCGCGCTGCTGCCGCAGTTTCAAAAACGCGGCGCCGGCACAGTGTTACTGCGTGAGCTGATGCAAGAGGCCGCGCGCGCCGGGAAGCTGCTGCGCCACATGGTCTTCGTTCTTAACGACAACGCGCATCGATTTTACGAGCAACTGGGATTCGTCGTTATCGAAGACGTCGGCGCTTATAAACACATGGAGTACCGCCCGGGTAGTTAGCGATGAGTTATGAGTAAGTAGCCGGGAATTGATTTTCCATTTGTCGTTCGCGGATTCAAGTTGGAAGTGCAACAGATCGTTGTTCCGCTTTTGCCCCAGAGGGGCGAGATGTTTATAGCTTGGCGGTCCTTTCTTTACTCCGGCGCTCCGTGGGAGCGCAATCGCTAATGCATGCCGGAGCGAAGGCCGCGTTTCGCTCCTAACGGAGCGAGATCTTTGAGTGCACTCGAGCTATAAACATCTCGCTCCGCTGGAGCGAAAAAGAATTCAACTGTTGCAGTTGTAAGTTGAATCCACCTATGGAAAATGCTTTGACTCTTCTC
Source organism: Pyrinomonadaceae bacterium (assembly GCA_036009285.1). Lineage (GTDB taxonomy): Bacteria > Acidobacteriota > Blastocatellia > Pyrinomonadales > Pyrinomonadaceae > PSRF01. The sequence goes on from DASYMB010000176.1 coordinate 1,017, forward strand.
AAGAGTCATCACTTCTATCTTTGAAGTAATTAAACACTGCCTCGTAACGAAAGCCGCGCTCGTTGAGCGACAAGGGCACCACGAAGATTTCAAACTCACCCATCTGATCATGTTGAAAAGTGTAGAGCTGTTGTGGCAGTGGAGGTTCGCCTGGTCCCTGAAAATAGATTGAGAACCGCTCCATTCCCGTCTGCTCGTTATGCCTGGTCGTATAACCTTTGACTTCAGTCAACTCCAGATCGACGCTCTTCTCCGCGTCGAGGTTAACGCGAAATTTCGTGTTTACGTGTTGTGAAAATTCCTTCTCGGTCAAAGTCGCCGGCATTACATTCTCCTCGATGAATAATAAGTGCTGAGTCATGTCATGAGTAAAAAACGAATCGGAAGGCACCGACTCTAACATGAATTTGGCTCATCACTCATTACTCATCACTGTGATTGCTTGATTGCGAGTAATCCTTCGACGTCAAGTAAATCGTGCGGCCTGCCAACCATGCGCTTGGCTCGAAGCAAGTGTTCAAGCGACGCTATTCGGACCATACTATCGCCGACACGGATCTGCGCCGAGTCTGCCCAGAGTTCATTGAACGGAATATGGTACTTCATGAACACGTCGATTTCTCGTTCTCTTTGATCAAACATCCGCAGCACGGTTAACAGGTTCAGCGGGACGGGAATGCTGGGCATAAAGCCGGCCAGCATCAGCGCTTGTAGCGCGCGGTTTTGTTCATCGGGCGTGGAAGCTACGACAATATCGAGGTCGAAAACCGGGCGGAGATGACCGTGCAGTACCACGGCGACGCCACTGACGACCACACCGCGAATGTTATGACGGTCGAGGAGTTCAAAGACATCGCTGTAGGCCGCGGGAATTTTTGCAATCATGGACTCTGGTCAGAACCGGGAGCCGTAGTGACCGGCTTCGTAAAGCAAACTGTTAGTTTGCTGCCGGTTCGTCAGCACTAACTTGAGCGACCGGCTACCCAGCAAACTAACAGTTTGCTTTACGACGTACCGAACGAAGAACTCGGTCCTACCGCACCCCGGTTCTGACAGAACGGCTATTTCTTCAGTTCATTCTTCAAATTCAAATTGCGCACCAGCCGGTGCAAATAGTTGGGATGGACGCCGAGGAGTTTTGCGGCTTCAGTGTAACTACCCTTCGCTTGCTGCATAGCGCTGAGAATGATCTGCTTCTTTGTCTCGGCCACCGCCTCATGATACTTCGTACCGGGCGCAGTGGGCGGCGGCTCGGATTCCAAAACCGATTCCGGCAAGTCCTCCAGCAGAATGCGTTCGGTGGTGCCTAACACGACCGCGCGCTCGATGGCGTTTTCCAGTTCGCGTACATTGCCCGGCCAATCGTAAGCAGCCAAACGCGCCTGGGCTGGCGCGGAGATTCCGGTTAGCCGCCGGTTGCACTTCTGGCCATACTTCGCCGCGAAATAATTTGCCAGCAGCGGAATGTCTTCCGGGCGGTCCCGGAGCGGCGGCATTTCCAGACTCACCACGTTGAGCCGGTAATAGAGATCCTGACGAAACGTGCCCTGGCTCACAGCCTCTTCCAGGTTTTTGTTAGTGGCGGTGATCAGGCGGATGTCGATCTTGATCGTGCGCGTGCCGCCCACTCGTTCAAACTCGCGCTCTTGCAAAACTCGCAGCAGCTTAACCTGGAGCGCGGGGGAAAGTTCGCCGATCTCATCCAAAAACACGCTGCCGCCATCCGCGATTTCAAGTCGCCCTTTCTTTTGCGTCAACGCGCCGGTAAACGATCCCTTCTCGTGTCCAAAGAGTTCGCTCTCGAGCAGCGACTCGGCGAGCGCAGCGCAGTTAACCGCCATAAAGGTTTTATCCGCGCGCTTGCTGTTCAAGTGAATGGCCCGCGCCGCCAGTTCCTTACCGGTGCCGCTCTCTCCCGAAAGCAACACCGTCGAATCAGCGGGCGCAACCTTGGAAATGAACTGCAGCACCTCGCGAATCGGCGCGCTTTCGCCGATGAGGTTGTGCTCTATATTGAAGTCGGCAATGAGTCGTTGATTTTCACTTACCAGCCATTCGATGTGGCGTGCGTTTTCGATCGCCACGGCGGTGATCGCGGAGATCGCCGACACGAGTTGCAGTTGGTCCTGATCGAAAAGTGCGTTGGGCTCCGTGGTGTCGAGATAAATAACCCCGAGGGTGCGGCCCAGCATGATGAGCGGCACGCACAACACCGACACCGGCTCGTCTCTCATCAAACTATCTGACGACGCGAACTTCTGTGACTCCGCGGTATTGGTGATCAGGATTGATTCCTTGTGGCTCAGGACCCACTTCGTGACTTTGCGGCTCACTTTGATCGATTGATCCGGGCCGCGCCTCCGGTCCAGTCCAAAAACCGAACCAAACTCGTTTTCGTCTCCCTCGGGGCCCGCGTCAGTCAGGAGAATTACTCCACGCTCCGCCGGCACCACTTCAAAAAGCAAGTCGAGCAGCCGCTTCTGAAGTTCTTCAACGCCGCGGATAGCGTTGATGGTAGTGCTGATTTTCATCAGCGCGCTCAGGTCGCGGGCCATGACGTAAAGCGCGTCGTTAAACCGGAACTGCAAAGTGGAACCGCTAACGACCTGGCCGTCGTCGAACCGCACTGCGCTCGACGGATTGATGCCTGAGTCGTGCATCAGAAAGATAAACTGCGAATCCCCGATGCGCACTCGATCGCCATGCTGAAGTTTGCGGTGTTTCACCGGCACGTCGTTAATGAACGTCCCGTTGAGGCTTTCGAGGTCCTGTATGAAAAACTGTTGCTCTTCTTTTTGAATTTGGGAGTGGCGCCGCGAAACAGAAGCATCGGCGATGCAAAGCGTGGCGCCGGTGTCGCGTCCGATGACGACGGGCAAATCTTCTATGGTGAAGACGCTGCCCTTGAGTCTTCCCGAAATGGCTGTGAGTCGCGGGTTCATCCGAATCGATGGAGTAGTAATGCCTTGGAGCGCCAAGTGTACGCGCACCTTGGAGCCCGCGGCAATAGGCAGCGGTTCGTTGTAAAGCAAACTGTTAGTTTGCGTCTGTCGCGAGTCCCTTCAAGTTGGTAATACCGAAACCGAGGCAAACCAGTTGCCTACACTCGACGATAGTTCCATTTCCAATCCTGCCAGCGCTTAACGTATCCGGCTTTTAGAGGATTGTTTAGCACGTAAGCCACTATTCGCTGCCACTCGTCATGATCGCGAATCCAATGATCGTAGCTCTCATGAGCCCAGAATTCTCCTTCACGTGCCAGAAGCTGATTGAGTTTAAAGGCAGTGTATCCTTATGAGCGACTGCATGATGGCCGCCAATGAGTGGTATTGGATGCGGTGGGCTGAGTTCTTATTTGCAATCTCAAGAGGTGAAAGCCTGCCTTCATATTGGACCAGTGAGAGTGGCTTAACAATCATATGGACATGATTAGACATTATTGTAAATGCGTCCAACCGGTAAACTTTCCCATCTCGATAGTGCAAACTCTCAGCAAGCTTTGACGCAACACTTTCGTCCTTCAGCCAAACCGGCCCAATAGTTGCGCCATCGAGCAATCGCTCAAACTTTCTAAACCACGCCTTTTCGAAGTCTCGCTTGACTTGATCATAGTAAGTAACGTTTGTCCGAGCCAGGTGCGCGAGCCACTCACGCTCGTGATTCCATAGTCTTACGAGGTTCTGCGGGAGTGAACCAGCCAGGCGAAACGTCACAAAGAAAGTTGCTCCGGGGGGTTGGAGGTGCGGAAGATTTCGGCGGTAGCCTCGCTGATAGTTGAAAGGGCTCATCGCGCGTGAACGTTGTCTTACTCTGCTCCTGAAGGCAAGCACTTCGCGCGAAAGTTCGTTCTCTTCCAGATGCAAAATTCTAAGCAGTTCCTGCCGTAACGCAAACTGTTAGTTTGCGGGCGATTCGTTATCACATACCGGAGTGGTCTCAACCGACGCAAACTAACAGTTTGCTTTACACCAAAACTATCCGAACAGATACCGGCGCTATCTGAAAGGATAGTTTCTCGCTCACCTTCGCTTTTTCTTTACCAGCAATCTTTTAAAGACTAAGCAGTCCTTTCAGCCGATGTTAGCAGGGCAACAAGCAAAGGAGTGGAAACTGATCGCCTGCCGATAATTCACGGCATGAAAATAGCAATGAAGCGAGTCAGCTCCCAAAACAAATATTTGAAATTGGTTGAGCTGCTACTGGTAAGAAAGATTCCGCAAGCATGACTTGCGATGAAAAGGTTTGTGGTCGACGAGATTCGACCGACGCCGAAAGGCAAGAGGAGGAAGTATGAAAAAGGAACTTTTTAAAGGATTCACGATGTTGGCGCTGATAGTCGTGCTGGCGCTCGCAACCGCTGTTGCCACGGCCAAAGCACAGTCCTCAAACAAAGTTGTTGCAGACGTGCCGTTTGAATTCAGCGTCGGCTACAAAACTATACCGGCCGGCGAGTGTATGGTGCGAACAATGGCCAGCGCTGGTGATGCGCTGCTGATTCAAAGTGGCGATGAAGGAATTTCTGCATTGCGGCTGAGCGAAGCCACGGAGCGTGCAAAAGACAAGATCCATGCGCGTCTCGTTTTCCATCGGTACGGCGAGCGCTATTTTCTCGCGGAAGTTTGGAGTGGCGCCAACGCAACCGGTCGCCGGCTATTGGAGTCGCAGGAAGAGCGCGCGATTGAACGCGAACTTGCGAACCTCGCATCGAACAAGGGCCCGGCTCAAACTCCTTACGAAATCGTAGAAGTGGTAGCGGTGCTTCACTAAACGGCCTCCCCCCGCGCAACGGCTGGCGAGCGCCCAGCTCTCCGGTTGTTAGAAACCAGAACGGCAACCCAACGCCCCCGGGTTGCCGTTTTGGTTTTTTGCCCTCTCGTGGCAGTAGCCCGACCATGAGGGAGGGCGTGAAAGAGTTCTTGCATACATGCGTTGAGGAGCGCTAGCGAGAGGCCGTATCCCTGGGCCGAAGAGTGCGGTACCGTGCTTCCACCATGCCGAGAGATTTCGATGACAACAATTTTCCTCTTGCCTATCTCATAACGTTTCGTTGCTACGGAACGTGGGTCCACGGTGATCAACGCGGTTCGATGGATCGCCAACACAACGTGTACGGCACGTCGAAGATAGAACCCAACTCAAGACTTGTAAGATCAGACACTGAGCAACTAAAGCATCCACCCTTCAGTCTTGGGGCCAAAGCGCGACAGCTCGTCGAGCAAGCGGTACGTGAAGTTTGCAACTACCGTAAATATATTTTGCGGGCAATCAATGTCCGAACAAACCACGTGCATACGGTAGTCACTGCCATGAGAAAACCTGAACCTGTGCTTATTGCCTTTCAGGCGTATTCAACCCGCGCACTTAGGAGGGAGGGTCTCAGTTCACCTGGCGTGAAACCATGGGCGAGGCATGGAAGTACGATTTATCTGTGGAAGGAGCGAGCTGTCGCAAAAGCGGTTGAGTATGTGCTGTTGGGCCAGGGTAATGAACTATTCCGGCTCGATGATGATGATTAACGTTGAGTAGTAACGCCCTCCCTCACGGTCGGGCTACTGCCCCGGTCATGCAGTCCCCAACAAACAGACGTTGGACCTTGGGCGTTGGACTATTAGTAAACGATCTTCCAGTTGTTGTCCGGTTCCGTTGGAATTGTTTTGTGGCGCTCGACCCAGTCGATGATCAGTTCACGTATCTCTTCGCTCGAGCGGTAAACGACCGGCGCACCCCGGTACATGGTGTACCCCCCGCCTCCATTGACGCGATAGTTGTTTGTCGCGAGCCGCAGCCTTTGAGTTGGAGCCAGCGGCTTGCCCTGGAATTCGAGGTTTTCAACTCGCTGGCCAAATGGTTTGGCGATATTCAGCACGTAGCTTACGCCTTCCGCGATGTCAAAGTTGTAGGCGGGAATTTTCTCGTCAACAAGATCGGCCGGAGACTTGCCGGGCTCGTAAGGGCGAAAATATTTCGCTGAGTGCTCCAGCGCTTCCTTCAACTGTTTGCCGGTCACTTCCAAAACCACGAGGGTGTTTTCGTAGACGTAAAGCCCGGCGATGTCGCGCACCGTCACCGGTCCTTTGGCTATGCGCGCATCGGGATTGAATACTGCCGCCATCGAGACATCGGCCTTGCCTGCTTCCAACTGAACTCGCTGAATCAAGTCCAAAATAGCGGTATCGCGGAAGCGAGCCTCCGCCGCCGACAGGTCTTTCGCGCATTCACCGATCGCACGCGATAGCCAAGCCTCGGTTTCGCGGTTGTAAGGCTCGCCAAGTTTTAGGATTTCCGGATCGGGAGCGGTGCTGGAGTCGACGGCCATCGTGCGCGCGGCGCGAGCAAAAACTCGCCACCGCGGGCCCGCGTTTTCCAGATACAAATCCACCCGCGCCAGATGCCGGCCCCAATAGTTCGCCTGAATCAATTGCACGCCGTTGATGACCAGCGACGGAACATCGCGATGCGTATGGCCCATGAAAATTAGATCCACCCCGGGCACCTGCTGCGCGATCTCGACCGCCCGATTTTCATTTGGCACTTGTCCGGGATTGATCTCACCGGTGCGCAGATCCTGCTCCAGTCCCATGTGCATTGCTATCACCACTACATCCGCGCGTTCCTTGCGACGTAAAATCGGGACCCACTTCTTCGCCTCGCTCAAGGGTTCGCGAAACTCCAGGCCCGCGTAGTTCGGCGTATTTTCCCAGTTGGGAATTCCCGGCGTGGTGAGGCCCAGGACTGCGACGCGCACGCCCCCAAATTCTTTCACGATATACGGCTGGTAGTGTGTTTGGTTGGTTCCTTTGTTATAGGTGTTTGCAGACAGCCAGGGAAACTCCGCTTCCTTCCGAGCCTTCTCCAGGACCTTCAAACCAAAGTTGTATTCGTGATTGCCGACAGTCATCGAGTCGTAGTGGAGCGCGTTCATCGCGAGCATCATCGGATCGGGAGGCTGGTTGTTTTTCTTGTTGTGATAATACTCGAGCGGAGTTCCTTGAATCGTATCGCCCGAATCGATCAGCAGCACGTTTGGACTCTCGCGGCGAACCTGCTTGATGAGCGTGCTGATTTTTGCCAACCCGCGGTTGTCGGGCTTGTCGGTGTAGTAGTCGATCGGAAAAAGATTGCCGTGTAGATCGGTTGTGCCAAGCACTACAACGTGAACTCGCTTCGATGCAGTACGACCGGCGAGTGGAAAGTTCGCGACGATCAGCATCAACGCAACGAGAGACGCGCGCAGGAAAGTCCAATGTCCAGTGTCCAACGTCCAATGTCTGTCTTGGCACGCTGGCTTTAGACTCTGCAGAAACGTTTTGTTAATAAGCTTCATAACCAGTCTCCACTCCCCAAAACAGCGAGCAAGCCTTAGCTTGCCACTGCCCAACCAGCAACCTGAAGGTTGTACTCTGAACTAATTGAACGGCATTTGACATTGGACTTTGGACTTTGGACTTTGGACTTTGGACTTTGGGCTTTGGGCTTTGGACTTTGGACTTTGGACACTAAATATTGGACTACCGTCGTTGATTCACAAACACTTCCGCCGCGGCCATGCCATTAATCGAAACTTCGTGGACCTGCTTAAAGTTAGCGCGAATGTACGCAAGTTTATCCTGATTCTCGAAATAGGTTCGACCGCGCTGCACGATGAAATATGCCGGGCCGGAAATATTTGCCACCTCGAAATGGGGCGCCGATATCGCCTTTGAATTCAGATCGGGGCGTTGGAACCGCTCGAGATAATAACGCACGGCGGCCGGTGTCTCGTGAGCAATGATCGCGCCCTCAGGGGCTGTATCGCAGACAAACTTGATCGCTTCGCGCAGGCCGTCGTCATAAAACTCATCATGCGGAAAGAAGTAGCCGACCTTCCGCGCGCTGAGTGCGTTGGTGTAAAGCCCATAGTGTGGGCCAGCCAGGCAGGCGATCCAGGCCGGCCAGGCGATAAAGATTGCGACCACCAGTGCTGCTAAAACCGCGCGGGTTTGTTTCGACATCGTCATTCTCCGGCTCGTGAACCGGTAAAGTTCGATCACACCGATCGCTGCCAGCATGTAAACAAAAGGCATTAGCGAAAGCGTGTAGCGCAGCCATTTCGCGCCGCACAATGAATAGGGAACGATCCAGAACAGGAACATGAAAAGCGCGAACGCGTATCCCGGATGGCGCCGGCGTTTTATCGAAACGACAAATCCGATGATGAACGAAGCCAGCACGGCGAGCGGAATCTTGATTGCCATAAACACCAGGTAAAAATAAAACGGCGTGCCCCAGAAGGGCGAGCTGGAAACGGTATTCTTGTAGAGGTGATCGGCGAAGAGGTAGCCGGTGTGGACCAGCAGCTTCTCGCCCAGGTACGCTTCCAGGTATTGCCAAACCTGCGGCAGCAACACGGGCGGATTGGCAACCATGAAGGCGACCAGAATTGCGAGATAGAAAACGCGCGGAGCTTTTCCGGACGGCTCCCCGGGTTCGCGTTTCCGCACGCGAAATTGCTGGTGATAAAGCGCGTTCAGGCCAAAGTAGTGTGGAAAGTATTTTGAAGCGAGCATGAGCCCGAAAGAAATTCCGCTGAGCAGATAGTTACGTTTTGTAAGCTGGGCGTTTCTCGTGTCAGTCTGTTTGGCCCGCAAATAAAAGTAGAAGGCAAACAGCATGAAGAGAACCAGCAGCGTGTCTTCCTTGCCGATGCGGTTGTAAGTGATGGCATTTATGCCGACGGCCCAGAGCGCAGCGGCTGTCAGTCCGGTCCAGCGATCGAAAAATGCTGCCGTCAAAAGAAACAGCGGTATGACTGTTAACGCGCCGAAGATGGCATTTGGTAAACGCAGCAGGGCTTCGTCGCTAACCGCTCCGTCTGATCGCAGTGCATGCCCAACTCGTAGCGAGGCATACATCAATGCCTTCATCAGCATGGGGTGCTCGGCGTTGGCAGTAATGTCTCCCTGCTGGTACACCCGCACCGCGTCAACTTTGTTCACTTCGTCTTCAGCAAAACCGCTGGCGCCCAGATGACTCACGCGAAAGATCAGGCCCACGGCTAGCAACAGTGCCAGCACACAGATCACGCCCCAGCCAAGCTTGCGTTTCTGGCCCAGCGCTTCCTCGGCGATGGTCGTAATGACGTGGGCGGACGCCTCGCCGGCTTTACTGGAAGAGTTGAGTTCGGTCGTCGCCACCTTAATCTGCATCCCTATATTGAAAATCGCTAATGGTAACTCAAAAGCGTGACGGATTGTCTGCCGGCAAACTTTCGGCGACTCTTTGGAGTGCGGTGACCTGTCACCGCTTTAGTCGGTTGCGACCGGTCGCAGCCGGGTGGAGTCAATCGAGTGAGCAGCGGCGTCAAGCCGCCGCGGGCAAAAGCGGTGACAGGTCACTGCACTCCAAAGAGGTACGCGTTTCAAAATACAAACACCTCGCAGTGGTAGCTTTCCGCAAAATGCCTTATCGTTGTGGCTCGTATGGACAATCTCGTAGTTTCCAACATTCGCCAGCGACCCATTCGCACGCTGGTCAGCGTGATCGGAGTGGCCCTGGGAGTTTGCCTCGTGATGCTTTTCACCGGGCTGGCCCGCGGGATGTCAAATGATATGCAGCGCCGCGCGACGAATGTGCGGGCGGAGATTATTTTCACGCGGCCGGGTTCGATGCAGCTTACCGGAAGCACTGCCAACCTCAGCACTGCGTACGTCCAAAGGCTGAAAGAGATCGAAGGTGTTGAAGAAGCGTTGCCGGTGGTCCGCTACATTATTCAAGGCGGCAGCGGTTTTGGTTTTGAACAGATCGAAGGGGTGGAGTGGGCGCCATACGCGCGCGTCAATGGTCTGCAAATTGAAGCCGGCAGGCCGCCGCAAGCAGCCGATGAGATTGTTATTGACGTAACGAAGGCGCGAAACAACAAACTGAAACTCGGCGACAAGCTGAAACTTTTTGGCGAGAAGCAATATCGTATTGTCGGAATCTTTTCACCGGAATCGGGTGCGCGCGTGAAGATGACGCTCGGGGCAATACAGGAGGCGCTGGAGTCGCCGGGCAAGGCCACCTACATCCTCGTGAAAGTTCGTAATCCAAACGAACAGGTCGAAGTGGCAAAACGAATCGATGCGGCGTTGCCGGGAAACAAGATCCAGTTGACGCGTGACGTGTTTACGAGTCTCGAGAAAAGTATTCCTAATCTCGGAATTTTTTTGCGCATACTGGTGGGACTCGCCGCAGT
>DASYMB010000177.1:0-6106 GCA_036009285.1 Pyrinomonadaceae bacterium
GGCGACCAGGCGTCGTAAGTCGAGTTAGTGGTGATGCCTTTGAAACCCTGCGCGCGCATTTCATGAGCGATGAAGTTTCCCAACTGCGTGTAGCCGGCGACGATCTGCTTGGGCACGTTTGGCTCGACCGGTTGCATGTAAGGCGGCAGGAAGAGACGCGAAGCAAACGAGCCCTGCTGATGAATATCGTGGACAATCTGCGGATGCCACACGTTGTGAATCTTGTCTACGGTGATTTGAGTTTCCACCTGCGTGAACGCATACCAGTCGCGATTGTTATCGTGGCCGGTGTACTTGTGATAAAGCTCGGGAGGATCGGTTCCCTCGTAAGGCGTGCCGAGCGTTTTGTCGTACCAGCTTTTTACGATGTCCACGCCATCGGGATTCAGCGAAGGGACCAGCAGGATAATCGTGTTATGGAGAACGCTCCGAATCTCGGGACTGTTTGATGAAGCGAGACGATGCGCGATGAGCATGCTCGAGAGATATGAACCAACCTCGGTCGAATGAATGCCGCAGGTGATGAGCACGATCGTCTTGCCGCGTTTTATTAGCTCGGCTGCTTTGCGATCGCGAATGTTTGGCGGGCCAAGCTTCCGTGGATCTGCCAGGAGTTCCTGAACACGCTTGTAGTCGTCGAGTCGCGCGAGATTTTCGGGAGCGCTGATTGTCGCCATCACAAACGGCTTGCCCATGGTCGACTTGCCGAGGGTCTCAAACTTCACGCGATCGCTCGTCTTTGCCAGTTCCTCAAAATACCTGAGAAGCTGATCCCACCCGGCGAGCTTGCGATTATCGCCGGGAGCGAAACCGAGAACGTCCTCAGGCGCGGGAATAGCCGCCACACGCGCGGTTGGAGCTGCGATCGAGTAGGCGCCCGCGCGTGAAAATGAATTGAGTTGGAAAAGAAACGCGGTGGCCAGGAGCAGGGCGACGATTCTGGTTCGCATAAAATTTTTGAGCGCTGCTGCCAAATTTTGGAAAGGCGAACGGAAGTGTAATCGAAAACTGGCTGAAGATTGAAGAACGTTATTTCGGAAACTTACGTTTATTGCTGGACCGCAGCGTCCCGGTCAAGCAGAAGCCTGACCATAAGGGAGGGCTCGTTTGTGTTGCCGCAAAGGCCTTGCTGACGCGCGGGCTTCAGCTTGAGTTTGCCGCAAAGGCCTTGCTGACGCGCGGGCTTCAGCTTGAGTTTGCCGCAACGCCCTTGCTGACGCGCGGGCTTCAGCTTGAGTCGCGGCGACGGTGCCGCGGTCCAGTGTACGCGTTGAGCCTCGAGCTTTTCGCCCGAGGCAGCTCGCGGCGTGGAGTCGGGGCAACTCGCGCGGCTGCTTTAGTTTCAAAACCCTCAGAACCCCAGCGCGCTTTCGGCGAATCAACTTGCTCAAGCGCGGGCGGCGCGTGTAAAGTAGCGCACGAACTACCCCTACGCACTCCCCGTTTTAAAAAACTGAATCGGAGGTTACCTCAGATGGCTTCTGAGAAGATTCCTGTGATCGAGTACCCGGACAGAATCGGGTTTGTTCCCGACAATCCCTATCTGGCGGAGTTCAAGCCCTTCATACCGCCCGAGGTGGTGCTGCCGGAGCTAACGATACTTCCGTTAATTGTGGGAACGCTTCTCGGAATCGTTTTCGGCGCCTCCTCGCTTTACTTGGTCCTCAAGGTCGGACTCACCGTGAGCGCATCGATCCCGGTGGCGGTTATTTCGATCACAGTTTTCAAAATGTTATCAAAGCTTGGCGTGCGTGAAGCGACCATTCTCGAGCATAACATTGTTCAGACGGCGGGTTCCGCGGGGGAGTCGATTGCGTTCGGGCTCGGCGTGACTATGCCGGCGATCATGATTCTGGGGTTCGACCTGGAGTTGGGTCGGGTGATGCTGGTGGCGGTGCTGGGCGGATTGCTGGGAATCCTGATGATGATTCCGCTACGGCGCGCCTTGATAGTGGCCCAACACGGATATCTGAAATATCCGGAAGGCACAGCTTGCGCGGAAGTTCTAAAAGCGGGAGCTTCAGAAGAATCGCGCCGGGCCTCGAGGCAAGGCGCGCAGGCGGGTTCGGCAGACGAAGCCGTAAGCGGAGGCAAGACGATCATTGCCGGCTTTGGCATCGGCTTCATTTACTACGCCGTGGAACAGGTGTGGCGCACCTGGAAAGAGTATCCAACCAAAATATTCGGCAAGCCGTTTGAAGGAGCTTCGGTTTCGATTGAAAACAATCCCGCGCTCCTCGGAGTCGGTTACATTATTGGACCACGAATCGCTTCCATCATGTTTGCGGGTGGCGTGCTTTCTTACCTGGTGCTGATTCCAGCCATCAAGTATTTCGGCGGCGGTTGGATGGTTCCCCTCGCGCCTGAAACCACCCATCTGATCAAAGACATGACGGTCCCGCAGATTCAGAAGGGCTATATTCTTTACATCGGCGCGGGCGCGGTGGCTGCGGGTGGCATCATCAGTCTTTTCCGTTCGCTGCCCGTGATTTGGAGTGGGCTGAAGGGTGGCCTTGCCGATCTGCGCGGCAGTAAAGCGGCAGCGGCAAATGCCCCGCGCACTGATCAGGATCTGTCTATGAAGTGGGTGATTGGCGGCATCATCGCTTTGCTGATTGCGATAATGATTGCCCCGCAGTTGAACCTTCGCTTCAATATTCTGGGAGCGCTGCTCATCGTTATCTTCGGGTTCTTGTTTGTTACCGTATCGTCGCGGCTGACCGGCGAAGTTGGTTCTTCTTCGAATCCGATTTCAGGTATGACGGTGGCAACGTTGCTGCTGACCTGTCTGGCGTTTCTGATTATTGGCTGGACTGCGCCGCCTTACTTCGTCACCTGCCTATCAATCGGCGGCATTGTTTGCATCGCCGCTTCGAATGGCGGCACCACGTCGCAGGATCTGAAGACCGGATTCCTGGTCGGCTCAACGCCGAAGTATCAGCAGATCGCAATTCTTATTGGCGCTCTGGCATCGGCTCTGGTTCTGGGACCAATCCTGATGCAGCTCAATCAATCGGGAACAGTTTATGTTCCGGTGGCGACGAGCAAAGACTTCACCTTTCCATCTGGTTTCACGGCCAAGCCTGAAGACCTCGAAAAGACCGGCAATCAACCCAAGCGTGAAATCGCGCAAGGCACTGCTGATAACACCTCCTATTACGTTTGGCACAAGACGGTCCCCGACTTCGGTCCGGCGGGACGATATTTAGTTAACGATCAGGGTGTGCCGGTTTACTTATCCGATCCGGGAATCAATGGAATCTATGACAAGCGTCCTGACACTGGACAAAGCGTTGCTAAATTCACGGCACCCAAAGCGACGCTCATGTCTTACATCATCAAGGGCATACTCAGTCGTGAATTGCCCTGGGGACTGGTGCTGCTCGGAGTGATGATTGCGATCGTGCTCGAGTTGAGCGGTATTCCCTCGCTTGCGTTTGCGGTGGGTGTGTATCTTGCCATCTCCACCTCCGCGCCAATCTTTGTGGGCGGCCTGGTGCGTTGGTTGATTGATAAATACACGCGCCGTAGACCGCAGAACAAGGGCCTCTCCGAAGAGAAGTTGGCCGCCGAGGGCGATAAGAGTCCGGGAGTTTTACTTGCTTCGGGTTACATTGCCGGCGCAACGCTGGCCGGAGTTGTTTACGCTTTCTTGAACTTGAAAGAAGGAATTAGAGCGAAACTGACGGGCTGGGAAGAATGGGCTACACATCATAATCCCTTCTTCGATGGTCCAAACTCAGACTTCTTGGGCTTGCTTCCGTTCCTGGCCATTACTGTGCTGCTTTATCTGGTCGGCAGAGAACTGTTCTTGAAGCCGAAAGTTTATGCACAGAAAAACAAGTAGGAATGTTGGGTTCGACTGACAGCCACGTAGATTGATGTAGACCGGGTAATCAGAGGCGCGCTGCTAAGCCAAGGGCGCGCCTCGCATTTCGTCACGCAAAGGAATTAGAAGTAAATGCTTGCTGCAAAATTTCTTCGTCAGGGGTTTTTCGCGGTTGTCTTGTGCGGCCTGCTGATCTGCAACACAGTTTCCCGAGCTCAAACGCAAGCGCCACCGCCGCGCTCGCCTTCCGACACGGTGCGCGAGTTTTACAAAGCGATGCGCGAAAGAAAATTTCGCGAGGCCTTCGCGTTGTCAATTTACAAACCGGCAATTGAGCCTTTGAAGCCGCAGGAGTTTGACGATCTGCTGCCGGATTTCGACAAGATGGCGGCCGTAATCCCGGAACAGGTAAACCTGGGTGGCGAACAGATCAGCGGGGATATCGCGACCGTGTTTGTGAAGATCAAAGAGGGCGACCAACCTGAACAAGCCGAGCCTGTAATGTTGATCCTGGTGAACGGCGGATGGATCATTGGTGATAAAGAGAACCAGGCAATCGTAAAGAAAGCCGGTAAACAATTTTTCTTTACCGCCAGAATCAATACGCATCACGACGAAGTGCAAGCGATGCTCACGCGCATTTCCCTCGCGCAGCTACTCTACAGCCAGCAGCATGAGGGTCTGTTTGCGGATTTGGCCACGCTGATCACTGCCGGTCTGTTACCCAAAGATCTCGAAGGCACAGAATCCACCGGTTATCGCTTCCACGTCAATTCGTTGGCCGGCGGAAAAACCTGGAATGCGGCTGCCGAACCGGCGCAGTACGGTCGCAGCGGCAAGCTCTCGTTCTATATGGATGCTGCCGGGGTCAGAAGTAACGATACCGGCGGCAAGCCGCTAACGCCTCCGAGAAATTGATGTGACTGTGGCCCGCTCCGAAATGTTTCTATTGCGCCCAAGCTTCCCGCTTACTAGAATGGAGTTGCGACCTTTCCCCGATTGACTTCCTTGTTCCGCCCCCTTCCTCAAATTCAAGGAATAGATACTTTGGCAAGACCGTAGTGTCGAGCACCAGACCATGGCCGAATTCACTCGAGCAATCGTGTCACGCCTGCGGCAGTACCTGGGCGATCGACGCCATTCAAGGCGGCTTAACGTTCGCCTGCTATTTCGACTTTCGCTGAGTTCTCCGGCCAAAAACCTGAATGGAACCAGACGAATCCGGAGCCTTGAAGGACACACCCTGGACCTGAGTGAAAAAGGTTTAGCCCTCGTCGTGCCTGCGATCACGCTGGGCGAACATCACCTTATCGGTGAGAACCGTAGCTTGAATGTAGAACTGCAATTGCCTGGTGGGCCAGTAGAAATGCAGGTTGCGCCCGTGCGTTATGAAAGTCTGCAGGAACACAAAACTGAGACGGGTTATCTAATCGGGGTGAAGATCGTTGCGATGCCGGACCAGGATCGCGCCAGATTTTCCGAGTACATCGCGACGCTGTCCGCAGGAACCGGCTGAGTCAATAGTTTCGCGCTCGTTCTAAACGAACTCCAGCCAACCGAAAACATCGGGCACGTGAAAATTCGGCTCGGCCGCAAACGTCGGTTGCCAAGCCAGGTAACGCTCGCTCCCCACTCCCGCGCAACGGAATAGATTGACGCGCCAAACGTCGCCTCGCCGTGGTTTAGGAATTGCTGCGCTCCAGGGAATGCGCATGGCAATAATCGTCTGACCTTCACCGAGCATTGCCGCGGCAGTCATCCCTGATTGAAAGTCGAAGTCGGTCTCGCGCAGGTCTTGCGCAAAACTAATTGCCAGATCGACCCACTCACCAGTCGGTGCGGCTTCAAACTCGAAATAACGTTCGGGCTGCCCAGGATCAGGCGCGATGAAGATTTCGCACACGTCGCTGTGCCACAAGCCAATCGTCTTCCTGGCCGTCTGTGGTTCAGCGTTTACCACGAGCGGTTCAGTTTGTCGGGCGTCAAAACGAACGCACAGCGCCTGCGGAGTCCAGACGATGCGCGCTTCAGCATATTGCGAGGCGCGCGCGTTTTCGCCTGACCAGCGGCGCGTGATGTTGATGGGCTGAGCTTTGGTCCACGCCGGGTGATGGAGTTCGTTGGCGGTGAGATCAAGCTCCGTATACTGCGCCGTCACGATGGCAGCCATACTGTCTGGTGTTTCAACGTTCAATTCAATAAATATTCGGATCGTAGACTCATGCTTCAACCCAGCGGCAGATTGTGACATCGCCAGTGTGTTGCGGCAAAACTGAA
>DASYMB010000178.1:0-6869 GCA_036009285.1 Pyrinomonadaceae bacterium
AAGTAACGCGATCCCCACAGCCCCTTTTCTTCGCCTGCATGCCAGACGAACAGGACGGAGCGCTTTGGGCGCGTACTCGCCTTCCGGAGCGCTTCGGCCATCGCGAGCAACGCAGTGGTGCCGGAACCATCATCATCCGCGCCGTTGTAAATCCCATCGCCGTTCACGGGTGCGCCGACGCCCACGTGATCATAGTGCGCGCCCAGGGCGACGTATTCATTCCCCAGCACCGCATCGCTACCTTCAAACACCGCAACAACATTCTGCGTTGTTGTCGCTTCAGACTTCACTTGCACGCTCACAGAAAGTTTCTTGTCCGGACTTAGCATGAAGGACTCGGGCAGTTGTCCCGCGTAAGCTGCTTCGAAGATCGAAGTCGCATTCTGTTTCTCGCCCTGGAACAAACTATTTGCCACTCGTGGTGAAATAACGATCAGCGGTATTTGCGCGCCGGCCGGAGTTTGGAACTTTTCGACCTTCGTTATTCCGCGTTCGGTGATGCGGGCGCGGTTGCGGTCCCAATTTGCCAGGTACTGAAAATCCGGAATGAGAACGATGCCCGCGACCCCTTGCTTTTGCGCATACTCGGCCGCGTTCATCCAATCTTCACCGCGCTTGCCGGTAAGATCGGAGCTCGAGATCCCGTGCGGGTACGCATTGGGCGGCGCAAAAATCACCGCAATTTTTCCTTTCGCGTCTATCCCCCGGTAAGCATCGATATTCTTCGACTTTACGAACCAGCCGTTGCCGGCAAACACGAGTTGGGTCGCCGGTAGATCAGCGGTACGCGCGAAAGGAATGTAGTCGTCGCCCAGGGCCAACGTTTGATTGTTGAACTGTACGCGCGTCTCTGCTTTGTCGATAACGTCTCTGCTCAAAGCGATCTTCTGAAAGTAACTGCCGTTGTCGCCCGCCGGTTTGAAACCCCAACGCGATAAGTTCAGAGCGAGAAACTGCGCGGTCGTGTCCAATCCCCGCGACGGCGTGTCGCGACCTTCCATTACGTCAGAGGCGATGAATGAAAGATAGTCTTTGAGTTGTGCTGCGGTGATCGTGTCGGCCCCTCTTTGTGAAACAAGAGAGGCGGGCGCGGGTTTCGCGCTTCGATCAGCTTTACGCTGCGCGAAGGCTCGCGGAAGCGCTGAGGGGAAACTAACGACGAGCGCGCTCGTCATGAGCAAGGTTGCAAGTAATCGACGCATGTATTTCTCCGGTCGTTTGGCTTCGGAACTTTGGCCGCGGATTTACACGGGGAGTAGGGGCAGTAGCCCGCGCGTTAGCAAGGGCGTAGGGGACCAAATAAGGCTATGCCCTTCCTTACGGTCGGGCTACTGCCGGATTTTGATCCGCGTTTGTTCGCGCAAATCCCCGGCTATTATCACGCCTGCTGAACTGCTTGTATCAGTCTCGTTAACGTGTCTTTCGCATCACCATATAGCATGCCGGTTACGTCTTTGAAAAACAGCGGATTCTCCAGGCCTGAAAATCCCTTCCCCTGACCGCGCTTCAAGACTACCACCGACCTCGCGTGATCGACTTCAAGGATTGGCATGCCGGCAATCGGGCTTGAGGGATTGTCGCGCGCGTCGGGGTTAACCACGTCGTTCGCGCCAATCACGACTGCAACGTCAGTCGTAGGAAACTCGGGATTGATCTGTTCCAACTCGTACAACGACGAGTAAGGTACGTTTGCCTCGGCGAGCAACACGTTCATGTGGCCGGGCATGCGTCCGGCGACGGGATGTATTCCATATTTCACCGTTACGCCGCGCTTCTCGAGCGTGGTTGCCAACTCGCGCACGGCATGTTGCGCCTGCGCCGTGGCCATGCCGTAACCGGGAACGAACACCACCTTGCTGGCGTAGGCCAACTGCACGGCGATGTCGTCCAAACTCACTTCACGCATCACACCTTGTTCGCCACCGGGTCCTTCAGTTTTCGCGGCGCTGCCAAACGCGCCGAACAGCACGTTCGTCATCGAGCGGTTCATCGCGCGACACATCAGGATCGAGAGAATGAAGCCTGAAAACCCGTCGAGCGTGCCGGCGATAATCAACACGTTGTTCCTGAGTACGAAGCCCGTGGCCGCGGAAGCGAGACCGGCATATGAATTCAGCAGCGACATCACCACCGGCATGTCGGCCGCTCCAATTGGCATTACGAGGAGTAGTCCAAAAAGAAATGCCAGCCCGACCATCGTGAAGAACAGCAGCATTGAACCCGGCACAAAAATCAGGTAAACAAAAATTCCGATCGTGGTCGCCAGCAACGCCATATTGAAAATGTTCTGCCCCTTGTAAGTCACCGGCGTGCCGCGAACCAATCCCTGCAACTTTGCAAACGCCAACAGACTTCCGGTAGTCGTCAGCGCACCAAGCATTACTTCGAACCCAAGCGCGCCCATCGTGATCGTTTCGAGCCGACCGCCATGTCGATAGAATTCCGAGATGCCCACCAGCGCGGCGGCGAAAGCGCCAAAGGCGTGCGAGAGCGCGGTCCGCTGCGGCATCGCAGTCATCGGCACCCAGAGACCCATGATCAAACCGACAATCGATCCGAGCACCAGACCGGTAATGATCCAAACGTAGGTGACGATCTCGTAGTGCATCAGCGTGCCGATGATCGCCATCAACATGCCAAACTCCGCCAGATGCATGCCGCGTTTGGCGGACTCCGGATGACTCAATCCCTTGAGGCCGAGAATGAAAAGGATGGAGGCCAGCAGGTAGCTTAGTTCGATGAAGTAGGTGCGCACGGTTTAGAAAGTTTGCAGTTTTTAGTTTTCAGTTCTGAGTCTTTGGTCTTCGGTCTTCAGTCTTCAGTCCTCCGTCATCAGTCCTCCGTCATCAGTCCTCCGTCATCGGTCTTCGGTCTTCGGTCTTCGGTTTGGTTTTGAATTTACAATTTGGAATCTTGAATTTGTTATTTTTTTCGTCTATCTCTGCCATTTGTCTTTCACCTACAGCTTTTTTCCTTCTGCCTTCTGGTCTGTCGGCTTGCGCTTAAACATTCTGAGCATGCGATCGGTGATCACAAACCCACCCACGACGTTTGTAGTCGAACAAAACACTGCGGTGAAACCAAGAATAGTACTCACCGTGTTGTAGTGAGCGCCGGCGGTAACAATCGAGCCGACCAGCGAAATACCCGAGATCGCGTTGGTCGCGGACATCAGCGGCGTGTGCAAGAGCGGCGGCACCCGCGAGATCACCTGATAACCGAGAAACGCTGCGAGTGCGAAAACGTAAAGCGACGCGATCAGAACAGTTGGCGACATATGACAGCTCCAGAGTTGAGAACTAACTTCATTCAACCATTCCCGACTCGAGTAAGCGGGCCGAGTTTATTATCCTAATAATGTAAACGGATTTTCCCTTGATGCGAAAGATGCTTCGGTAGTCACCGTAGATCAAATGTCTGTATTTCCCCCGTAGAAGGGCATTCTCGGGAATCAAAGGACATTGCCCAGGAAAGCGGCTGAGACTCTCGACCTGTTGTTCCAGATTTAGAACGAATTTCGTCGCATTGTCCGGATTATCAGCCGCGATGAAACTCCAAATCTCCTCAAGGTCTTCTTCCGCATTTTTAGAAAAACTAACTGCGAATCTTATGGGCATTCTTAAACTCTTTAAGAACCGAACGGGCGCTTCGTACACGTCCCGCGGAAACGTCAGCCTCGCCTTCAGACAAAAGCCTTGCCAAATTGAAAGCTTTTAGATGTTTCTGGTAAGTCTTGGCATCCAACAGGACTGCGTCTGCACGACCGTTGACAGTCAATATTACTGGACGGCCAGTCCTATGGACTTGCTGCAATATCTCCCGTGTATGACGCTTAAGGTCGGTAACGGAACGGATATCCTCGGATAAGTTAAGTGACATGGTTGGTCTCCTAATACCGAATTCGGCTTCTAATTTAGCACGTAATTAGGTGGATTTTATAGTGTTGGCAATCCTACTCGCTGATTCACCCACTGCGTCGCCTGCGTCACACACGACGGGCCAACCACATCGTCGTTCAGATTGATATTCAATTCACCGTCCTTAATCAATAAACTGAGAAAAGCCGTGACGTTGCGCGAATAGAGTTGGCTGGCGTGTACCGGCACAGTCGCAGGAAGATTTGTCGGCGCCATGATCACGACACCGTTGCGCTCGATAGTTTGATCCGCCTCGCTGAGCGCGCAGTTTCCGCCAGTCGCACCTGCGAGGTCGACGATGACGGAGCCGCGCTTCATACCACTGACTGCCGCTTCCGTGATCAAAAGCGGCGCGCGTCTGCCGGGGACCTGCGCGGTGGTAATCACGACGTCCGCGGTCCTGGCGTGTTCCGCAATTAAGTCTCGGCCACGCTTCAAAGCTTCCTCCGACAACTCAACCGCGTAGCCGCCCGCGTCTTCAGTTTTAAGTCCGCCAAGATCCACCTCCAAAAACGTTGCTCCCAACGAGCGCACTTGCTCGCCGGCAGCCGCGCGTACATCGTAGGCTTCGACGACCGCTCCTAATCTCCGGGCGGTAGCTATCGCCTGCAACCCGGCCACGCCGGCGCCGAGCACTAACACGCGCGCAGGCGGCACGGTGCCCGCCGCCGTCATCAGCAAGGGAAACATTCTCGGGATGCTGGCAGCCGCAACGACAACGGCTTTGTAACCCGCCACGGTGGCCATGGACGAGAGCGCGTCCATCGACTGTGCGCGCGTGATGCGCGGCACCAATTCCATTGCAAAGGTAGTGAGTCCTTGTGTCAGCGCCGGCCGAAGCGCCTCCGGCTCATCCAGCGGTCGCAGAAAACCAAGCACGACCGCTCCAGGCTTCAACGCGGCAAACACATCCGTCGTCGGACGGTTTACTGTAACCAAAACGTCCGCCTCGGCGAGCATCGCATTTCGATCCGCGGAGATTTCCGCCCCCGCTTCCGCGTAGTCGGCATCGGATCGCGCTGCCGCCAGACCAGCCTCGCTCTCAACTGACACTGTCACCTTCAGGGCCAATAGTTTTTTGATCGAATCAGGCAAGAGCGCCACGCGCGCTTCGCCCGGTTGTGTTTCTCGCAACACAACTATTCTCATTTGGTTCTCCGTTTGATTTGTTCAGGCTGCTTTCGAGGGACGACAAAACAAAGAATCGGTGATACCCGTCTAATAATATTCTGTCTCGAATAATTAGCGGCCATTTCGTCGCGAGAGAGGTCAAGTGCCGGACTCGAGCGCACCTGAAAAGATGATTACTCAAATTGCGAAGAGCGTCGCAGTATAACATCAGCCGGCGAAGTCACTAAAAAAGTGTGGTAGTAGTGTGTTGCTAAGAGAGAGGCAGAGTTCGAAGGCCATCAGGTCAAGCATCCACCTGATTCCAGGCAGCAGTGATCGTCGACGTTCGACCATCAGGCTGAATACCGAAACCCCATCACTACCAATTCGGGTCGCCTTGCTAATACTTCGCGGCGAAAACTATAATCCGAATACATCCGGCGCATTGGTGTAGTTGGTTAACACGCTGCCCTCTCAAGGCAGAGATCACGGGTTCGAGTCCCGTATGCGCTACCAACCTCCCTGAAGATTTTGCACCGGACAATAGTTGCGACCGGCAATAAGGTTCGGCCCATTTGGTCAGACCCTTGGCTTGTGGTGGCAGCGTCCACAGTTTGGCCCTCTTTCACTTTCCCCCAGTCTGTAATAAAGTCGCTCCACACTTTCAATAAACATCTACAGGAAATTTATGAAAACGTCTCTTTCCGATAGTGTACTGCGCGACGTGGTTGCACCGTTGGCCCAAGCCAATAGAAATTTCGCCGACGCTTATCCGGGTGAAACAGGAAAGCGTCAGCCGGTGCACACGGTGTATGGAGGCGCGCACTTGTTTAAATCGGATTCGACCGCGCGGTTGGGCGCGCTTGCGCGGCGCTCGCTGGATCAGTTTGCTCCGGATTTTTTGAGCTTTGCGAAAGCGGTTGGCTTGTCTGGCTCGGAACAACTGCCGAACTCGCCCGAAGAAGACGCCGGGCTAATAACAACGCTGGAGACTAATCGCGAACAGGTGCGCCAGACGAACAAAGCGGCGTGGCTGGCCCATTCAATCTACAACCGCGTCAGCGAGAAACTCCGCCACGAACCGGTGGAGGATTTTCGCATCGACTTTGAAGACGGGTATGGTAATCGGCCTGACGCAGAGGAAGATGGACACGCTGAATCGGCGGCAATCGAAGTTGCGGAAGGAATTCTAAACGCGACCCTGCCGCCATTCATCGGTATCCGCATCAAGCCGTTCACTGAGGAACTGCGCGCGCGCAGCATCCGCACGCTCGACATTTTTGTTTCGACGCTGGTGGAAAAGTCGGGTGGACAACTACCCGACAATTTTGTAGTTACGCAGCCGAAGATAACTATTCCCGAACAAGTCGCCGCCCTCGCCGATCTTTTCGACTCGCTCGAAAAGCAGACTGGACTGGCGGCGGGTTCTCTCAAACTCGAGATGATGATCGAGACCACGCAGTCGATCATTAACGCTCGTGGTGAGATCAACCTTCCCCTCTTACTGCGGTCTGCGCGCGGTCGTTGTATCGCCGCGCATTTCGGGACCTACGACTACACGGCGAGTTGCAACATCACGGCCGCGCATCAGCACGTCATGCATCCGGCCTGCGACTTTGCTAAACACATGATGCAGGTTTCTTTTGCGGGCACCGGCGTCTGGCTGTCGGATGGCGCAACGAATATTATGCCGGTCGCGCCCCACCGTTTCGTTGAAGGTGGAGCACCGCTGACACCGGAACAGATCGCCGAGAATCGCACCGTAGTTCATCGGGCCTGGAAGCTGCATTACGATCACATTCAACACTCGCTCGAGAACGCCTATTACCAGGGTTGGGACTT
>DASYMB010000179.1:0-11341 GCA_036009285.1 Pyrinomonadaceae bacterium
GCGGTGATGCGCAAGCTCATTCACATCGCTTATGGGGTGTTGAAGTCTGGCCGCTCGTTCGATCCCGAACTAGCTAAATCTGCTTGACTTCCAACACAGTATCTCAGCTGCGGCGCGCGAGCAGCATTCAGCGGCGAAGTAGGAAACTACTTGAGAAGCATGCTATCGCGCCGTCATCTGCAAGCCTTTGTTCGGCGCGGTTAGATTACTATCCAGAATGCTGATGAATTTCGATACCTCATGAGAGGTATCTATCAACGGGATGCATGAATACCCTTCTTATGAGATCGAGATCGACACAGTACTTAGCATATCTTAAAGCTCTCACGAGCATATGAATATCGTCCTGATAAACGCCAGGGTCTTGGAGAGCATTCCAGCAACTCCTAGCAGATGACAAAGCGTGTGATGCAAGTTTGTAGGAGTCGTTATGAACAACTGATTCATGAAGCTCAGGGTGACTTTTACTCATCTCAAGCCGTTGCACTTTAGTTCTATGTTTGTATACCGCATCCAAACAGTACTCGATTAAGCCAGAGTTCGCAGTTAAATAAAGAATAGCGAAATCAGGAGCTTCTTTCTGTACGGGATGCATGTATCCCGAAATCGGAAGAAGAGCTTCTATCTTCTTTAAATCTTCTATAAGATTTTCAATTGGATGCTGTTCAATCATAGAGGTTCCTTTCTAATAATCATGAAGCGCCGAACTATATATTATCCAGCTCGGGCTGGATAATAACACTCTGGCGGTATTATCTTGCTCGTGCGTGATAATACCGCTTAAGTAACATTATCCCGCAAACACACCCTCTTCACCTTATTAAAAACAGGAAATTCGTATGTCTTCATCCAAACTTCCGGATCAAGTTGGAGTTACGGCACGTTCGCAACATCTCAGCCGTCAGACCAGAATTCCGTCGCCAACACTCAATCATCATTGCATTACTCAACGAGCCTGCGCAGCGGGCGGCAGCATAAAGCCCCGGGTGAAGCGCAGCGGACCCAAGGTAGGCGCCAAGAGTGAATGATCCAGCCTGCGCAGCGGGCGGCAGCCGTTTCGCCAGTGGTCTATCGCCTGCTTCGCGGGCTCCATAAAATTAATATCCGTGCCATCCTGGGGCTAACACCCCAGGCTTTATGCTTTCGTCCGCTCCGCGGACTAATACCTGGGGCGAATGTTCTCGACGCGTAGCGGCGGCATGAGTTTAGCCCGGCCTTTTAAGGCCGGGATCGAGCCGCCCAAAATATTCCGTCGCGTCAGCGACGATTGAATCTTTCAAGCGTCGCTAACGCGACGAAGGGAATTTGGGTTGACGCGGCCTTGCCCGAAAAATGGTTCGGCCGGTTCTGGCCAAGCAGAAGCCCGACCGTTAGGAAGGGCTCAAGATCGAATTCTGGCAGAAACCAGAGCCCTTGCTAACGCGCGGGCTTCTGCTTGGGAAAGCGTACTCAGCCCATCGACACTTTTCGGGCAAGCCTGCTGAACCCAGTCTTGAAAGACTGGGCTAAACTCACCCGTCGCTCCGGTGAGAACCGAAACTCCGAGCGTGTAAAACCGGCCCCCGACCGTGTGAACCGACACTCCGACCCCGTAAACTAGCACTCCGACCGTGCAAACCAGCCCTCCGCTCGCGTAAACCAGCACTCCGACCGTGCGAACCAGCACTCCGAGCGTGCGAACCGGCGCTCCGACTCCGCAGACCAGCACTCCGGTCGCGTTATCTGGAACGCCGGTCGCGCAAGACGGCCTTCCGACTGGTTACTACGGTGGACGGGTCACGTATTACGGCGATCCGGGCAAGCATCACAGTAATCCAGCCCGAAAATACCGTGGTGTATTTCATTTTCTCTGTGAAATCTCCTTGTCCTCTGTGCCTCTGTGGTGAACAAACGTTAAGCAAAGACTCACCACAGAGACCCGGAGAGCACAAACAAGGCACAGAGAATTTCAAATCAGGACAGCACCGACAAAGGCAGGTGCACCTAGCTGTCTTTCCGCTGCCTTGTAAACTCCAGTCCCTTGATTTTCTTGTACAACTGGCTCTGTGATCCCAACGCGGCCTGCACATACGCTTTCACCAGCTTCGCCGTGTTAACGATCGAGTCGTCGCTTAGGTAAAGCAACTGGTCACGCTGGCCGCGGGACTGGTTCAACGTCGCCGAGGTGGTGCTGACGGCGTTGCTTTTGGCGGTCAGGCTCGCAGCGAGGGCGTCGAGCGCAGTGACCTTGAGATCGGCTTCATTCGGGTTGTACGCCGGGACGTTTCTCACAATCTCGATGTACGACTCGAAGTGACCGACCTGATTGTCGTAGCTCATCTGCGAAGCGGAACTGCTTCCCTTCGACTCGTCGGCAGGCGTGGCGGGATCGTCCTTGAGCTTGGGCGACTTGCGACCGCCGCTCAACTTGCGAATGGAGGTATCCGCGTCGTCAACCACACCCTTCGGCGCGCCCGACGCTTTCAGGAAGTTGCGTGAACGCACCGCGAGCGCACGCAAGCCCCTGAACGCGGTCTCGCGATCCGTCATGGCGAGTTTGTTCGGTGCTCGCGCCGCGGCCACCGCAGCGGCTGCCGCGTCGGCGGCGGTGTACTGCGCTTCAAGCGCCGTTACCTTCAGCTTGTTGTTCGCCGGATTGTAGGCAGGGTCGGCAGAGACTTCGTCGATCAGTTTACGGAAGTTACCAATGAGTTTGTTATCTCCGGATTCAGTTGACATGATTTTTCCTCAAAGTGAAGTTTGAGTTGACGGGTCGTGAGTTAAGAGAACAATGACACGAGACGTCTTGATCTCTTGTGTTTTCTGCGAGGAACAAGACCTGTTACGACCAGCTAATCAAAAACGGGTTGTGAGTTTGACTGAATCGCTGAGTCAGGCAGCTCGGGGAGTTCAGTCGTTTACGCGCATCGACGCGCAGAAAGATAGGACAGAGATTTAGTAGTGTCAATTAAGAAGGTAAAGCTTCGCGCGGTTCTTTGCGGTTTCCCAAGTTTTCTACGGCTCGTGGTCCAAGCCAAACCATCTCCCACGCAGCACCTCAAAGAGACTTCTTTGCCAACCACATTGACCCGCGTTCGGTCAGACTGCGGTCGCGCGCAAATCGATCACCCTGCAACCCGAATCGCGTTCTACCGTTTCTCCTGCCGTAATCATTGACTCTTTCGATCGAGTTTTTATTCAAACTGCAGTTGGCACGGCGCTCGCTAAGGGAAGCCCGCTCGATGTGTGAGCTCGCTCTTTTCATTCATCACCGTCAACGACAAAGGCCTTCTCCCCAGCGAAAGCGGAAGCGGGCACACACTTACCAGCCTAACTCGCTCCCGAGAGCGATACGGTAGTGGGAGTTTCCGAAAGACTTTCACAAGAAAGCCTCTGCTGCATCTGCCGCTCGCGTTTCCGCGCGCTCGTCAGTGCCGCGCCTGGGTCGTTGACGGTGATGAATTGTTTTTATCTCAAACCCTTTTGGAGAATTGAAATGAACCCCCCCGGAATCTTGAAACGCTTTACTGCCCTTGTGCTCCTGGTGGCACTTTGCTCGGCAGTCTTGATCTTCAGCGGTAATAAAGTTGAGGCAGCAAGCAGAAATACTGCCACTACGGTCGATAAAGTTTCGCCGGAGCTGCGCGAACTAATTCAATCAGGACGAGGCCACACGCAAGTTAAGTTGATTGTGCAGTCTACGTCGTCGTCCCAGTCGTCGGGCGGTGGCGGCGGCCTGTTGGGCGGCTTGCTGGGCGGCCTCCTGCAAACAGTCGGCGGCGTGGTCCAGGGTGTGTTGTCGGCCCTGAACATTACGCTGCTGCAAGCGCCGGCGAATTCGGCGGACGTGTTGGCCGCCGATCCTTCCGTAACCTATATCTCGCTCGACACGCAGGTGGGCACGTTTGGTCACGTCACTACCACCACCGGTTCGCAGCAAAGCCGTACCCAGAAAAATTCGTTGGGACTTAACTACACGCTCGACGGTTCCAATGTGAGCATCGCCATACTCGACTCCGGCATCGATGTCACCCATAAATCTTTCGCGGCCCAGGCCGGCAAGGTAACTTTCAGCAAAGACTTCACCGGAGAAAATCGCACCGACGATCCCTACGGCCACGGCACGCACGTGGCGGCAGTGGCTGCCGGAGCAGGCACGCCGACAGCCGGCAAATACGAAGGCATCGCTCCCGCGGCGAATCTCGTTAACCTCCGCGTTATCAACTCCCAAGGCATCGGCACCGTCTCCGGCGTCTTGAAAGCCCTCGATTGGATCCTCGCAAATCGCCAGGCCTATAACGTGCGGGTCGTCAACATGAGCCTGGGCACGCCGGCATTCAACTCCTACAAAAACGATCCGATTTGCCAGGCGGTCCGCAAGCTGGTGAACGCCGGCGTGGTAGTTGTAGCCGCAGCCGGCAACAACGGCAAAACTTCAGCCGGTGAGAAAGTTTACGGCGCGATTCACAGTCCGGGTAACGAGCCTTCGGCAATCACTGTCGGCGCAAGCAACACTTACGGCAGCGACCCGCGCAACGAAGACTCGATGGCCAGCTTTAGCTCGCATGGGCCAACGCGTAGCTTTTCCACCGACGCCTACGGTGTGAAGCACTACGACAATCTAATCAAACCGGATCTGGTCGCGCCGGGTAACAAGATTGTTTCCGCCGAAGCTAAAAACAACAAGCTCATCAACACGCATCCGGAACTTGAGTCAAACAACTACTCGACGACAAACATGAAGCTTATGTACATGAGCGGCAGCTCCGTGTCAGCGCCAATGGTGGCGGGCGCGGCGGCTTTGCTCCTGGAAGCGAATCCAAACCTGACACCAAACATGGTGAAGATGATCCTGATGTATACCGCCCAACCGCTCGCCGGCTTCAATACTTTTGAACAGGGTGCAGGACAACTCAACGTGGCCGGGGCAGTGACGGTCGGCAAACTCGTGCGCAGTGAGCTGCTGGGGTTGGGAACGCCGTCGGTAGGTTCAGCGTTGCTGACGCAAGCGGCGCCCAGTCCGGAGACCACGATTTCATCCTATGAATTTCCGTGGGCGCAGGGTTTGGTGTTGAATCATGGAACCGTCACGGGCGCGAATCTGATCAACAAGTATCAGAAGAGTTATGGCAAGGGATACCTACTCGGAGACGGCGTGGTCGAGACCAACTATTCACAAAGCCTCAGTAGCAGCATGTGGACCACCAACCTTTCGCTCGGGAATTACCTGATGAAGAGCGACGGCACGCCAATGGGCGGTGGCGGAATTTTTTGTCCCACCGGCATCGTGCTTGGCGATGGCATCATGATTACTGACGGCATTATGATCACCGATGGCATCGTGCTGGGCGACGGCATCATGATCACCGACGGCATCATGATTACCGACGGCATCATGATCACCGATGGAATAATGATTACCGACTCCAGCAACGGAGACGCAACCGCCGGAATGGAGTGAGCGGACGGCAGACGGCAGACGGCAGACAGCAGGAGCAGGAAGCACTAGCTTATCTTCCTGCGGTCTGCCGCCTGCGGTCTGCCGTCTGCCGTCTGCCTTCACTGCGCACCGAAGCGTTGGCGATATTCGCCGGAGACCAGGAACGCTTTGACCATCTCGGCTCTGCGGAAGTCGCCGCCGAATTCGTTGAGTTTGTTCAGCCAGAAGTTATAGCCATCGAGGTCATTGTCGGGCGCGTCCTGCGGATTGCGGCGCAAGTATCCGAAGTATTGCATCTCCACAAACGCCGCGTTGTATTCCGCATCGCAGAACGCCTGGCTTTCGGCAATTACTCGCAACACCTGCGCTCGCGTCATCGCCTGATTGTTGAGCACGTCGACGAGAGCATCGCGATCAGTCTCGGTGAAGCTCGTGCCGGTATTTTCAATCAACGCGTCGACGTATTGCGCGTCGTTCATCTCATCGTAGAGCGACGCAAATTCCGCGCGCGCAACCCACTCACTAGTAAACGATTCTTTATTGTTATCAAGTCGCTGCTGCCAGCCGGGTACGTTAACCACCACGCCATTGCCGATCGTTTGCGTGTCAGCCAAAAACTCTGCAAACAGCGGACGCCGATTAAAGCTGGCTTTGTAGAAACGATGCACCAGATATCCGGTCTCCTGAAACTCGATCGATAGGAAGTAAGCGGCTGAGGTGTCTATCCGCTTCACCTCGCGGCACTCCTCGTCAGCGCCGCAACTGCTTATGTTGTCTGCCCAAAAGTGCTGGCCTGCGGCGTCAGGCTCGCGGCTGAAAAAGTCGCGGTAATGTTGGCTGACAAAAAACTGCGTGTCGTCAATCACGTTGCCTGAATTCGATTGCTCGAAGGTGAAACTGATCCCTTTCGATCTGCGGGCGGCGCCGAGATTATCAGTGGCCACGGCTGAGACTGTGTAAGTGCCCGCGGCCAGGTTGATCCAATCGAGCATGTAAGGCGTCTCGGTTGTTTCGCCGATTTTAGTTTCGCCGTTGAAGAATTCCACTTTACTGATCGTGCCGTCGGCATCGTCGGCGTTGGCTTTGAGCGATATGCTGGCGGGCTCGACGTTTGAGTAAGTGTCGTCCGCGTAAGGAAATGTTATCGAAACGGTGGGAGCGAGATTGCCGGGGCCGGGTACGGGCGGCGGCGCAACCTCGCGCAAGAGTTGCGCGCCGGGACACCACGCTGGGTACGCCGTGTCAAGATTATCTTCGATACCTCGAATACTGGATTCGCAGAGCTCAATCGCGAAATCCACGAAGCTTACCGTTTGCGGATCGTAGTGAAAGTTCCACTGCGAATTGTAATAGACGGGCTGCTTGATGATCGTGCCCAGCACGACCTTTTGATTGCCGGTCGTTAGGATATCCCTGGCTTCCTGGATTCGTGCGGGGTTAGTCAGCTTGAAAACAAACGTATCCGGCTGCGGCGAAACGCTGAACTCGAAATACGCTTCGTCGTTTGAAGACTGGGTCTGTGCCGGAGAGACGGTGCAGGCCACTACACCAATGAAGAACAGGAGGAGAAAACGCAGGGAGGTTCGCATGATTGCAAACGCGCGATGCCGAAGCTACTGAATCTGGGAGACTCGACACTTTTATACCGCATAAAGGAAGCGGAGCCAAGGTCCACCTGGGCCAGGCGCCTCTCCCTCATCAAGATAGTTGGGCAACCTACCCACGATCCTGGCTCTAGCCGTGAGGCTGAGTTTACCCAAGGGCCTTGGAACCCTTTCTAGATGCCCTTATAACAAGGGTGGATCAACTTACCTGAATTCAGCACGTGCCTTTGCCGGTGTTCAATTGATATGTGAGCGAGCGTTTTCGGTCTCAATCTCTTTCTGATAAAGTCTTTGTTTTAGCGCTTGACGCAGCCATTCAAGCCATCATGACCTTTCGGCGGCCTGCCCGGTTGCGGGCCCGTAAGACGGCACCGACTGTCCAACCGCTGAAGTGATGAAGGCATCAAACCGGCGTCCCAGGCGGCGCGACAGGAAACGAAATGAAATTGATGAGAACTACTTTTATTCGACTATTCAACGTGGCCGCAATCGGCCTCTTGCTGCTGCTCACTGGCGCCAACTGCTTCGGGCAAACCGCGTCTACCAGCGACGTAGTGATGGTCCTGCCATTTGAGAACACTTCAAATCGCCCGGAATACAATTGGGTGGGAGAGAGTTTTGCGGATTCACTGGCGGAGTTGCTGAACAAACCGGGCCTGCTCGTTGTTTCCAGTGATGAGCGCGAGCTCGCCTATCAGCGGCTCCGGCTCCCGGAAACCGTTATCCCCTCGCGCGCAACCGCGATAAAGCTGGCCCGCGAAGCAAGGGCGACGATGGTTGTGATTGGAAGCTACTCAATCACTCCCGTAACAGACGAGAGCAAACCTGACAACACTAAAGACGAAAAAGAGAAGGCTTCGACAGAGGCGCTGGTGCAGGTGACTGCGCGCGTGATCAAGGTCAACGAAGGACGAACCCTGGGCGAAGTTCTCGATGGTGGTTGGGCTACGCGGCAGTTCGATTTCGGCGGCCCACTCACGACGCTTCAGAATATTCATGGGCGACTTGCTTATCAGATTCTTTATCAACGTGAAAAAGCGTTTGCCTTCTCCCAGAACCAGTTGGTGCAGGAAGCGACGAAGGTGCCGCAGCGCGCGTTTGAAGCGTACGTTAAAGGTGTGTTGCTGAGTGAGCGAGATTCCAAACGCGCAAACTATCTCAAGAACGCCCTGCGATTTTACTCCGAAGCGAATGGCGGAGCAGTTTATACGCAGGCGGCCTTTGAGTTGGGCCGTTTCTACATGATCGATGGCAAATGGAAAGACGCTACAGACTACTTCATAAAACTGCAGAAGAAAGACCCGCACTACGCTGAAGCCGCGTTTTATGCGGCGCTGGGCTACGCGAAGATGGGTGACCTGGGCCATGCGCTGGCCGCGATCGTGCCGCTCTCGTCTGACGTACCGCTGATCGGAATTTACAACAATGCCGGCGCCATTGCGGTGCAAGCATCCCGCGAGGAAAAGAA
The DNA here is from genome assembly GCA_036009285.1 of Pyrinomonadaceae bacterium. Classification (GTDB taxonomy): domain Bacteria; phylum Acidobacteriota; class Blastocatellia; order Pyrinomonadales; family Pyrinomonadaceae; genus PSRF01. The sequence continues at coordinate 8,492 of DASYMB010000179.1, forward strand.
GGAAGACGAACGCGGGCGCTTGCTGGCGCAGGGTACGTCGTTCCTGACCAAGGCCGCCGAGTCGTCGCCCGACGATCCGCTGGTTCACTTCAATTACGCTTTAGCCCTGTTTCTTTCGGGCAAATATTCTGAAGCCGCCGATCAACTGAAGCCGGTAATTACGGCTGACCCGAGAGACGGCCAGGCTTATTTTCTTTACGCCAAGTCGCTGGAGAAAATCGGCAAGACTGAAACGGCGAACGCTGCCGACGATCAGGCACGACGTTATCTGCAAAGCTACGCCAAGTGGCAGACAGAATGGCAGAAGTCGCAAACGGTGAATGGTGTTTCGCCGCGCATGCGCGATGTTCTGAACAGCGACGACGTGTCGACCCTGATCAGGGACCGGGCCATTGCGGCCAATAGTCCGGGTGCGGGCACCGAAGACCTGCTCGCTAAAGCGCGCGATCTCTATCAGGCCGGACGCGATGACGAAGCGTTGCCGGAGCTGCATCGCGTCGTGATGCTGGAACCTACGAACGCGGAAGCCTACCTGCTTAGCGGACGCATTAATCAGCGGCGCGGCGATCAGGAGGCAGCGATAGCGGCGCTAAGGACCGCAATCTTCTGGGACCCGAAACTGATCGACGCCCATATCCTCCTGGGCCGCATCTTTCTGGAGCGGGGCGATCGCGGTGAAGCAACGAAGTATGCCAGCAGCGCGATGACCATCGATTCCAATAACCAGGAAGCAATCGCACTACAGCGTCAGGTCACGATGGGCAAGAACTGACCGTTCTTAACTCCTCAGAATTCTTCAGATTTGAGATTTCAAATTTAGGTCCTGGATTCGTGAGCAGTTTACAGCACGAGGTAATTCTCTCGATGGAGGATTGCCTCATTTCGTTTATAGTGTGCCTAATCGTTCGCGGGTATCCGTTGGTAATTCACTAATGAAATTCGTCCTGGTAATTTCCATACTCACCACCCTGGCCCTCCTTGCCCTGGGAGTCGTTGTTGCTCTCTATCACCATAAAAACGCCAGCGCTCGCGACATCAATCTGATCGGCGAGGTCGCTCGCGTTGATACCGGGCTCAACCCTGAAGGCACGGTGATCGTGGGCGGAGAGTTATGGCCCGCAAAGTCCAATGACGGTGCTCCCATCTCATCTCGCGCCCGAGTACGCGTCGTAGGATTTGAAGATCACCTCGCGCTTGTCGAACGTTGCGATTAAGCTCTCCAACAATCTGCCTTCACGGTCGTTGACTGACCGAATATCTTCGGACTTAATTCAACTCAATTTCCAAATCTATTTTTCTGGCACGCAAGCTGCTCTAGAGATCATCGGCACGCACGGAAGACCCAATGTAAAGGTTGAAAGTGCCCCCGCCGCCATCACATCTCTGAGCGCCGCCTGCCGCTGCGCCAGCCACCCGCCGAGCAACCCTTCAGTGTTCCTTCCTAAACATGAACCCAGTCAGCAATGACTGGGTTCTACCTCTTTAGGCTTCTCTTATTCATCACCATTCACGAGCAATCGAGTGTGCCTTAGTAGTCGATCAACGGTCTGCTCTGCTAAGTATGCTGATACCTAACGATCAATCTTCGTCCTTTCCAGAAAAACTTTCTTCATGGCACGCAAGCTGCTCTAGAGATCATCGGCACGCACGGAAGACCCAATGTAAAGGTTGGAAGTGCCCCCGCCGCCATCTACCCTCTGAGCGCCGCCTGCCGCTGCGCCAGCCACCCGCCGAGCAACCCTTCAGTGCATCCCCCCGAAATTGGAACCCAGTCAGCAATGGCTGGGTTCTCCCGCATTTAGAGTCCATTAATTCGTTTTGCTTCATTTGCGTTATCGTTTCCGGCAAACGAGTCCGTAGCGCCGATAAACTTTTATTAGAACTACTTTTTGGAGGCGGTCAGTCTGCGACGAATTTTGTCACTTTGACGGTGACGTTTTCTGTCTTTTTGACCACCATTCAACCTGTCTGACTCGCTTCAAAGACCAGCGCCGCACTTCGCGAAAAATATTTTTTCCGGCTCGCTTTCAAAGACGCGCTTCGCTTTTGGAGTGCAGTGACCTGTCACCCCTTTGGTCGGTGCGATCTGTCGCACGCCTTCGTAGCTTGACGTCAGTGCGAGGAAGCGGCGTCAAGGCCGCCGCAGGCGAAAGCAGTAACAGGTCACCGCACTCCAGAGAGAAACTTTAGGTCGCTGATCCGCCTTTTGATAAACTCGCGGGAATGGCTGCACGACTCTCGAACTTCGCGACCCGCGTTCGCGCCGAATCCCCTTCTCTCACTGACTGCGGCGTGGCTTTAGTTTCGGCACTGCTTCTCATAATTTCGTTTCCGGATTTCAATCTCTGGCCGCTCGCCTGGATAGGACTAGTGCCATTGCTGCTGGTCGTTACGCGTAAGCCGCAGACTTCACGCTGCTTCTTATTAGGCTGGCTCTTCGGCTCAGTTTTCTTTTACGGCTCTTGTTATTGGCTTACTTATTCCATGGTCCATACGGGCGGAATCCCGGCCGTGTTTGCCTTTGCGTTGCTAATTCCCGGCGCCGTTCTGCTTGGCATCTTTCCAGGGATCTTCGCGCTGGCCCTTGCGCGCGCCCTCAGAAAATGGGGACCGGCCGCTTTGTTCCTGGCCCCGCTATATTGGGCCGCGCTCGAATGGATCCGACTTGAAACTACCGGGCAGCTTTGGAACGCCGTGGGTTACTCCCAGGCTTATCACCCGGGGCTGATACAGTCAGCTCGTTGGGGCGGTGTTTATCTAGTCGGCTTTCTCATCGTCGCGGTAAACGCTTCGATCGCATTCGCCTTTTTGAACCGCAGCTTGAAGGGTTCGCTGATCGCGGCCGGAGTA
>DASYMB010000180.1:0-8062 GCA_036009285.1 Pyrinomonadaceae bacterium
TCTACATTGAGCGCGACGATTTTGACGACGCCTACGATCGACTATTGGAAGCGAAGCAGCTCGATGCTCGCATCAACATCGCGGGTGGATTGGAAGCTATTCGTCGGGCACGCCGTCCGGACTTGCGTCCGGACGCATCGCCCGCGCAGGCGTTGCAAGCCGGCCCGCTCGTAACGCTTGCCGGCGACCTTACCGCCATAAGCGTGTTCGATGCGATCCAGGTTATCGAAAATGCAAGACTCACCGGCACACTACTGCTGACTCCCGATCCTGCCAATAACGCGCAAAGCGGCCGCGTGCTTTTCAACGACGGAAGAATTGTCGATGCCGAAGCCGGCGGTGAAACAGCCGAGCCGGGCTTCCGACAGATCGTGGAGATAACGGTGGGAAGTTTCGAGTTTCAAAAATCCGCCGAAGGATTTCCTGTCCGCATCCAGGCAGCGAGCAACACAAACCTCATCCTCGATGCGCTGCGCCAACTCGATGAGGAAAAACAATAACAGCTGAGTGAGTCAGTGGCGGCAGTTGGACCATCGCGCCGGCAGGGTCGTGTGCCCGTACGCGCGAACCTCGAATCGGGTGGCAGCGGAGACGTCTGGACGGTATGGTGAAAGAGACTATCAAACTCATAGAAGAGGATGGATGGACTCTAACGAGAACGAAAGGCAGTCATCGACAATTTAGGCACTCAAATAAATCGGGCACGGTTACCGTCTCGGGAAAGCCAAGCGTTGATATACCACCAGGAACATTGAACAGCATCTTGAAGCAAGCAGGCTTGAAATCAACGAAAGGACTACAGAAGTGAAATACGCCGTAATAGTGGAAGAAGGGAACGAAAGTTTTGGTGCATACGTGCCAGACCTTCCAGGCTGTGTCGCCGCGGCAGATACGAAAGAGGAAGTGCTGGAACTGATTCAGGAGGCTATAGAGTTTCACCTCGAAGGGATGCGCGAAGATGGCCAAAATATTCCAGGACCTTCTTCAAGTATTGAGTATGTCGAGGTGCGCGCTGCTTAAATGGGATGTCTCTGCTACGGACTGCACTAACCCTGTTTGCTGGGCTTCTGTTGTACGGAGCTCTGTACTTCTTTGCTATAGATCACGCAATTCCACAATGGCTAGTTAATATAACGCTTTTAGTCACTGGGATGGGCTTCCAGATCCTTTATGCCCGACTAGTAAACAAGCACTTGGACGCTCTTGGATTGAGCGGTGCTGAGGCGAGGTAGACTAAGGAATGATCGAGGCGTGGTGCCCTGGAGAGTTGGTGCGGTTGGTATCCTCGCACTCATTTTCCTCGCGCCTGGCGTTCTGCTACCGATGCTGAATGCAATTGGCTTGGTTAAGCCAGGGGTTGTGCGAGTTAGGTGAAGTCTCCCCACACTGAACCAGTTAGCGACATTACTTCATTCGTCGTTAAATCATGAGCGCAAAATCAAAGAGCGTATCCGTGGAAGGCGGCAGCTCGATCGTGAAGGTGCTGCCTTTTCCAAGTTCAGACGTGACTGTGACTTCGCCACCGTGCGCGCGGGCCAGGTGCTTGACGATTGCCAGGCCGAGACCAATGCCGCCCAGTTCGCGGGAACGCGCACGGTCCACGCGATAGAATCTTTCAAACAGCCGCTCCAGATGTTGAGCAGGGATGCCCTCGCCGGTGTCTTCCACGATGATCTTATCGCGCAGTAATGTTTCGCTCTGCGGAAGGTGAGCGCCGACACCCTTGCTGACGCGCGGGCTACTGCCCCTGAGTGGACTACTGCCCCCAAGTGGGCTACTGCCCTTGAGTGGGCTGCCCTGGCCCTCGTGTTCAAATTTGATCGTCACCGCTCCATTCTCGCGATTGAACTTGATCGCATTTTCCACCAGGTTGGTCAGCATCTGTTCGAGCCGGCGGGCGTCTGCATAAACCAACGCGCCGCGAGCAACGGCATTCGTGACCACGATCCCTTTTGCGGAAGCCTTAGTTGCGAGCAAGGCCGTCACGTCAGTCACGATAGGCGCGAGTTCTACCTGCTCAGCCCTGACCCGCACCTTGCCGGATTCGATTGCACTCAGCTCGAGAATGTCGTCGATGAGTTCCTGCATCCGCATGGCGTTGCGGCGAATGATTGACAGAAATCGGTGGCTCGCTTCTTTGTCGTCAATAGCTCCGGCTTCGAGCGTTTCGATAAACGCGAGGATCGCCGTGAGTGGAGTTCGCAGTTCGTGCGAAACGTTGGAAAGAAATTCCTGCCGCACCTGCTCCAAACGCTCCAGGCGCGTGATGTCGATGAAGACACCCAGGGCTCCTTCGGCTGCCTGTGTTTCCTCCACTGCTTCACCGCTTACATTAGGGCCCTTGCTGACGCGCGGGCTTCCGCTTGAGAGTGGAACGGTACGCAGATCAAAAACCAGTCGCTCTGGTCCATGCGTTTCAACCTTCACGCCGCTGCGCTCTGTTCCTTTCAGAGCGTCAAGGAAAGCGGCGTAGATCGCCGGGTTGCGAGTCAGTTCGGTTAGCCGCTGGGCATTGAGTTTTCCCCGTGAAAAATTAAACAGGCGGTAGGCCGCGGTGTTTGAAGCCACAACCTTCATGTCTTTATCGACGACTAGCAAGCCTTCGCGCATTCCGTTCATCGTTGCTTCAAACAGTTCTCCAAGCGCGAAAATTTCCGGCGACGATTCCGCGTTATCTGGGCGCCCGTCGGTTGTCTCTGTTGAAGTTTTTGTTAACCGAATTTTGATAAGTAATAGTGCGACGAGAAGCACGAGAAGACCGGCGGCAAGGGCGCGAATAGTTAACGAAGGCAGGACGAGAACGATAGCGAGAACAACAACCCCGGCAGCGATCAGATAGGTATTGCGCTTTGACATAAAGACCGTTAGGGGCCTTTCAATTCGATGTAAAGCAAACTGTTAGTTTGCGTCGCCTCGAGACCATTCGAGCTGAATGGCAAAGAACGAGCCGCAAACTAACAGTTTGCTTTACGAAAACAGGAGCCCTTCTTATGTGGTCGCGCTCACCCGAGATGGTTATAAAGAACTGATGAAGCTCTCTAGGCGCCTTTAGCCTTCGCGCAACCGATGAAACGGTAGCCGACGCCGACCACAGTTTCAATGCAATCGCCACACTCACCGAGCTTCTGTCTGAGTCGCCGAATATGAACGTCGAGGGTGCGCGCATCGCCGTAATAGCTGTAGCCCCAAACGCTGTCAAGCAGTTGTTGGCGAGTGATAACTCGATCAGCGCTTTTTGCCAGCACCGAGAGTAGCGAAAATTCTTTATTGGTCAGCTTTACCTTCTGGCCGTGGCAAACCGTGCGGATATCGTCGAAATCGATCAGCAGATGATCGTCCTCGTAGGTTTTGCCGCTCGTCTCGTCTGCGCGCCGCATCACCGCACGCACGCGGGCCAGCAGTTCTCTAACGGAGAAAGGCTTGGTGATGTAATCGTCAGCGCCGAGGTCCAGACCCGTGACGCGATCCGATTCCGACGCTTTGGCCGTTAACATGATGATGGGCGTGCGGCGGGTGGCAGGTTCGCGTCGTAGCCGCCGGCACAATTCAGTGCCGCTGATTCCCGGCAACATCAAGTCGAGGACTATCAGCGAAGGCGGCTCACGTTCGTTGAGAGCTGCTGCCAGGCCGGCTTCGCCGGTCAACGCCGTAATGGCCGGCCATCCCTCGCGCTCGAAGTTGTACTTCAAACTTTCGGAGATGTCAGGATCGTCTTCAATGATGAGGATCGGTCTTGTCATGAGTTGGAGGACGGGCATTCCTGCCTGTCCGCGATTCCTGCCGTTATTCCTGTCCGCTATTTTCTTGACGAACCGAGGACAGACAGGAATGTCTGTCCTACTTGAAGTGTTTGATGAAAGCTGCTTCCGTCATATAAACGGTCAACTCGCAGATGTCGGTCACGTAATCGCCGATCCGCTCGAGATGCTTCGCGACGAACAGCAAACGCGCGTCACGCGTTGCGGTGGCCGGCTCAGTCACCATCATTTCAATCAACTGGTGAAAAACGTGGTTATAGAGTTCATTGATTTCGGCGTCGCTGGCAATAACCTCGCGCGCTACCGCGGCGTCGTTGGAGGTGAAAGCGTCCAGCGCCGCTCTTAACATCTTGAGCGCATGTTCGCTCATCTGCGTGAGATCAACTACTGTCTTCAACTCCGGCTCGTTGTTGAGATCGATGGCCACCCGCGCAATGTTGGCGGCGTGGTCGGCGATGCGCTCCAGCACCGGCGCCATCTTCGCAACCGAGATAACAAAACGAAGATCGCGCGCGGCCGGCTGCCTCAAGGCAATGATGTCGATGCACTGGCGATCAATTTCCACTTCTAATTGATCTATCTGATCGTCCTGCTCGAGCACCTGGCGCGCCAGCTCGCTGTCGCGCTCTGTCAAGGCCTTCATGGCTCGCTCGAGCGCGGCTTCAGCCTCTCCGCCCAGCAGCAAAACGCGGTCGCGCAGCGAGTCGAGTTCGTCGTCAAGATGTCGGTGGTAATCCATAATGTACTTTGAGCTTTGGTCTTGGGTCGTTGGTCTTGGGCCCTTGGTCTCAAAGCACAAAGATCCAAGTCCAAAGACCTAAAACCAAAGACCGTTTTCCCTAACCAAACCTTCCGGTGATGTAATCCTCCGTCAGCTTCTCGTCGGGATTAGTAAACATCTTCTCGGTTGAGTTGACCTCAATCAGTTTGCCCAGCAGAAAGAAGGCAGTCGTGTCGGAAACGCGCGCTGCCTGCTGCATATTGTGCGTGACGATCACGATCGTATACTGCTTTTTCAACTCGACGATCAGTTCTTCAATCTTATGCGTGGCCACCGGATCCAGCGCCGAGGCCGGCTCGTCCATCAATACTACCTCAGGGCGGATGGCGAGCGCTCGCGCGATGCACAGGCGCTGCTGCTGCCCGCCGGAAAGACTCAGGGCCGATGTTTTCAAACGGTCCTTTACTTCATTCCAGAGCGCCGCGTCTTTCAGTGCCTGCTCCACGCGCTCCTCCAGTTCAGCTTTCGTTGTGGTCAGCCGATTTATTCTGAGGCCATAGGCGACGTTATCAAAGATCGACTTCGGAAACGGGTTGGACTTTTGAAATACCATTCCCACCTTTCGTCGCAACTCGACTACATCCGTGCCGGGCCGATAGATATCGATGCCGTCTATTAACACTTCGCCTGAGACGCGGGTACCCGGAATGACGTCGTTCATGCGATTCAGCGTGCGCAGAAAAGTTGACTTGCCACAGCCGGAGGGGCCGATGAAGGCCATAACTATGCGTTCGGGAATTTGCAGCGATACACCGTGGAGGGCTTGTGACTTGCCGTAAAAGAAGTCGAGCTGCCGCACCGAGATTTTCGCAGTGTCTCCTGCGCGCAGCGCGTCCCGAGCGTCCGGCTCTCGATCGGACACTTTGACTCGGGTTGTGATTGTAGGGGCGGTTGTCATGTGAACAGATGCTAGATGCTTTCTCTTTTCTCAAAATCTCTTACGCGTCAGAAAACGCACCGCCACATTGATCGATAGGATCAGGGCCATCAACACCAGAGTCGCCGCCCACGCCTGCGCGTGCCATTCATCATACGGCGAGATTGCATAGTTATAAATCTGCACTGTCAGCGATGCGATCGGCTGGTCCAGGTAGTAACTGAAGAAGCGGCTGCCGAATGCGGTGAACAAAAGCGGCGCCGTCTCACCTGAGATACGCGCTATCGCGAGCATTGCGCCGGTCGCGATTCCGGAAGCCGCGGCGGGAACAACCACGCCAAGCGTCACCCGCCATTGCGGGGCTCCCAAAGCCAACGCTCCTTCGCGCAAACTGTGCGGCACCAGCCTGATCATTTCTTCCGTTGTGCGCGCTACTATCGGAATCATAATCAACGCCAGCGCGATGCCGCCCGCCAGTGCGGAAAAGTGCTTCAAGGGAACGACCACGATTGTGTAAACAAAAACGCCGGCGACAATCGAGGGAATTCCCGTTAGCGTATCGACCAGGAACCTGACCAGACTGCCAAACCGTCCGCTGCCAAACTCGGAAAGATAAATACCGACCGCAATCCCAAAAGGCAGACCGATCGCAGACGACAGCGCGAGCAACATCAGAGTCCCCAGGATCGCGTTGCGAATACCGCCGCCTTCGCCTACCGGTCTCGGATCATTGAGCAGGAAACTCAGGTTGAGCGCGCCGATGCCCTGCATGGCTATGTAGACCAGGATGATTAGGAGAATGCCGACAGCCGTCACCGTGCAAAGCGCGGTGAGCGACGTCATGGTCGCGCTCGTCGTGCGGCGTAGCTGATCGACTCTTCTCATCAAATTCGGCACTTTTGTGGAGTGCGCTGACCTGTCAGCGCTTTGGTCGGCTGCGGCCTGTCGCAGTCTTGGTTGACTTATGTACACGAAACGCGGCGTCAAGCCGCCGCTGGCCAAAGCGGTGACAGCCGGGGTCCCCGGCGCGGCAGCCGCGCTGGGGTGGTCGAGTCACCGCACTCCAAATTACACCGCACTGCCAACGCCGCTCGTCTTTCGGGTCACGTTCCACACCAAGATTCTGGCGATAGCGTTAACCACAAACGTTACTAAAAACAGAATGAGTCCCAGTTCAACCAGCGCGCTGAGATAAAGATCCTGCGTCGCCTCGGTAAACTCGTTGGCGATCGCGGAGGCAATCGTGTAAGAGGGTTCGAACAGCGAAGCGCTGATGTGGGCGCGGTTGCCGATGACCATTGTTACCGCCATCGTTTCACCGATCGCGCGACCCAATCCAAGAATTATGGCGCCGGCAATTCCGGGTGCGCCGTTTACTAAAACCACTCGGGTGGTTTCCCATTTCGTAGCGCCTAGCGCGAGTGCGGCCTCGCGCTGCGAACTCGGCACTGCGGCCAGCACGTCGCGCACAACCGCCGAGACGATCGGCGTGACCATGATCGCGAGAATGATGCCGCCAGTTAGTAAACCAATTCCAGTGATCGATCCCTGGAAAAGCGGCAGCCAGCCTAGCCAGCGTTGCAGCGGCGGCTCAACGTGGACGCGCAGAAAAGGCGCCAGCACAAAAATTCCCCACAGGCCATAAACAACCGAAGGAATCGCTGCTAGCAGTTCAACCAGAAACGTAACCGGCCGAGCCAAACTTGGGGGCGCCTGCTCAACCAGGAAGATCGCTATGCCCAAAGACAGCGGCACGCTAATCAAGATCGCGATTAGCGACGACACGATCGTTCCGTAAATAAAAGCGAGGGCTCCAAACTGGCCCGTCACCGGATTCCATTCAGACGAAGTTAAGAAGCGAAAACCAAATTGGCGAATTGAGGGTAACGACTTCGCGGCCAGCGCCACGATCATGGCGCTAACGATCAAAAGCATCAGGCCGGCCGCGGCTAGTAACACGACGCGAAAGATCGCATCACCGGTGTTGCCGGTAGGCGAAAGCGAGCGGCGCCAGTCCCAGAAAGAGTTCTCGCGTTTTGTATCGGCTGTCATGAGAAGGTAACGCAAACTGTTAGTTTGCGGAGCGGTGGAATGACACTTAGCGTTGTGTCTAGCAAACGATCCGCAAACTAACAGTTGGCGTTACAAAAACCTGCAAGCCGGCGGCGATCGATATGGCCTTCACCTTAACGGCTGGCCGCCTGAATTGATGGAGTTGATCTTCGCCTCAGCGCGTTTGACGATCTCGGCCGGCAACGGAGCATAGTCAGTTCCAGTGAACTTCTGGCCGTCATGAATTCCCCACCAGAGAAAATCAACCAGCGCCTTGCCCTTGATTGGGTCCTTCTGTTCCTTGTACGCCAGGATGTAGGTGTAGCTCGAAATCGGATAAGCATTCTCGCCGGCAGCATTCGTGATCGAGACTCGCAGGTCTTCCGGAGTTTGCGCTGACGCTGAGGCAGCCGCTGCGGTTACGGCATCGATCGTCGGTGCAATATACTTTCCAACCCCGTTCTTTATCAGCGCTACCGGCAATTTGTTCTGAGTGGCATAGGCAAGCTCCACATAACCGATCGTGTTTGGTTGTTGCTTGATCTGACCGGTCACTCCATCGTTACCTTTGCCGCCCTGGCCCACCGGCCATTT
>DASYMB010000181.1:0-2362 GCA_036009285.1 Pyrinomonadaceae bacterium
TGATGCTGACGAACCCGAACACGCTTGGTCTCTTCGAAAGAAACATCCAGGAAATTTGCCGGATCGTGCACGACGCGGGCGGCCTGGTTTACATGGACGGCGCTAACATGAATGCCCTCGTTGGCGTCGCGCGACCCGGCGACATGGGCGTTGACGTTATTCATCTCAATCTGCACAAGACTTTTTCTACTCCGCACGGTGGTGGTGGGCCGGGCTGTGGACCATGCTGCTGTACGAAGGAACTTGAACCGTTTCTGCCCGTGCCCCGCATTGTCAGAGGTGGGACCGGCATTCCTGCCGGTCCATCAACGCCTGAAGCCGAAACTTACAAAATTGATTTCAACTATCCGCAATCAATCGGCCGTGTGAAGGCCTTTTTCGGCAATTATGGAATGATGCTGCGGGCCCTCGCGTACATTCAAACCCATGGCAACGACGGTCTACGCGAAGCGACCGAAGCCGCAGTCCTCAACGCCCGTTATATCGCGCATGGTCTAACTGCGGATTACGACAAGCCCTTTGATTCCCCGCCGATGCACGAGGTCGTCTTCACCGACAAACGCCAAACTCGCAAAGGGGTCCACACGCTCGACATCGCCAAGCGCCTGATCGATTACGGTTTTCATCCGATGACGATTTACTTCCCGCTGATTGTTCAGGGCGCAATGCTAATCGAGCCTACTGAATCTGTCGGCAGACAGGAACTGGATCAGTTTATCGACGCCATGCGATCCATAGCGCGCGAAGCCCTTGAAGATCCGGAGCTGGTCTTAAACGCACCACACGACACCCGCATCGGCCGCCTCGACGAAGCCGCCGCCGCCCGCAAGCCTGTCCTCCGCTGGAAGCCTAAGCAAAGCCTGCAGAGCGCCTAATTAACCGTGGTTTAGATTTCTCGCTTCGATCCTCGCTAGTTTAGTTTAGAATACAGCCGCCATGATTTCTCTCATCGAACAGAGTAAGCCCGCATTAGCGGAGTTGTGCCGCCGCTTCAACGTTAATCGGTTATTTGTTTTCGGTTCGGGCGTGAATGGGCGGTTTGATCCCCACACCAGCGATCTGGATTTCGTCGTTGAGCTTGACGACCGCCAACCTACCAAATCTTACGCGGATCGCTATCTCGGATTTGCAGAGGCTCTCGAGCGGCTATTTGGCCGGCGAGTGGATCTTTTGACCGAGCAATCCATACGAAATCCCTACCTCCGGCACGAAGTACAATCCACCAGAGAACTCGTCTATGAACAAGGCAGCGAAGAAACTCCTGTTTGACATCCTGGACTCTGCGCGCAGTATTCGTGGTTGGTGCGGGGATCGAACCTACGCTGATTACGAATCCGATCGTCAGTTTCGGCGTGCGGTAGAGCGCGAATTTGAAATTATCGGAGAAGCGCTCGCACGTTTGTCTATCGCGGACGGCGCTCTCGCCGGGCGCATCGATGAACTACCGCGCATCATCAGCTTTCGCAATCGCATTATTCATGGTTACGACACGGTGGACGATCCCACCGTGTGGGGCGTAATCGAGGGTCACCTACCTGCGCTGTTGGAACAAGTGCAACAACTTCTGGCCGAAATCTCGTGATAGTCCCGTAGTATGAAGATTCCGTCTACAAGCTAAGACTGGGTAACAGTAGTCTAGCCGCGTCTTCTCGCCGTGGTGAATTCGCAGCCGGGCAAGTTATCCTCGTATCCGTTTGCGTCAAAGCATTGAAAGTGTCAACGGCAAACTTCACGCGCGAACAGGCGTCCTTGTGGGCCACAAACTCCGCGATGAAGTTCGGCGGATTTGATCCGTCCGCTCCCTTGTACTGACGCAGCGCCCGCCAAACTTCGTTCGCCGCCGTCTTAGTAAAAGCAATCCCTACTGTAAACTCTCCCCGCGTCGGGTTGGTATGCCACTGCGTGTTGCATGAAAAGGGAAATGGCTTATGGAAACGAAATGACTGATCGATCATGCACTTCTCATGCGAGTAGGTGTCGGCGATTGAGTGTAGGTAGATGCCGAGCGCAATCAGTGTCTTGGGTTTGATCGACTTGCCTGGTAAACGAGTAGGCAGGTCATTCACCGCCGGCTTCGGACCCGGAAGATCGAACGCCCAATTCTTGATCTGATCCAGTTCGGGACCTTTGACTGTACATGGCGCAGTGTTTGGGTTGCTCCGGTCACCGCCCTGAAAATACTCGCAGGTGTTGCTCCGCGCGCCGTCCGCATCCACCTTCTCATACTGAGATGAGCGCCGGGCAAAGTGGTACAGCCGTCCGTTTGGACCAAAGCGATTCGTATTTCCTATCCTGATAGTCTTCGCACCATCTGAAAGCTTGTAGCCGGTAAATGTTCCCAGGTCTACCGCCTCGCCAGCCA
>DASYMB010000182.1:0-3639 GCA_036009285.1 Pyrinomonadaceae bacterium
AACCGCTGGCCTACGGTGCGGTGGATGCCGCGGTGAAACTCGCGCGCGGCGAAAAAGTAGAGACCACGGAGACCATCGATAATGGTTTCAAGAAAGTGCCGTCCATCCTGCTCGAACCGGTTGCGGTCGATCGAAATAATCTACTCAGCACCGTGGTTAAAGACGGGTATCACACGCTCGAGGAGATCTGTGCGGGTTTGCCGCCGGACAAGTGCCCCAAACCTTGAGTCGGGGAGTCCGGAGTCTAGAGTCTCGGAGTGCCAACGTTCAAAAGTTTTGAAGAGATTCAGGCATGGCAGAAAGCTCGAGAAGCCACGCGCCGAGTTTATGAGATTACGGCAGATAAGCGATTCGTGAAAGACATCGGATTAAGCAGCCAGCTTCAAAGAGCCAGTGTTTCTATGATGGCAACATTGCGGAAGGCTTTGGAACACATTCGGACAAAGAGTTTGCCAACTTCTTAAATATGGCACATGGCCCGGCATCGGAAACGCAGTCACATTTATACGTTGCTCTAGACTTAGGCTATATCGATCAGGAATCCTTCGCTAGTCTCTATGGATTGATTGATGAAGTCTCGCGAATGACCTTGAGGCTAGCCCAGCATCTGCGCTCATCCAAGCTATGACGAGACTCCAGACTCCAGACTCAGAACTCCTGACTTCTTTTTTGGAGATGCGGAACATCACGAAGACCTTTCCTGGTGTTCGCGCGCTTGATGGTGTCAGCTTCGATCTGAAGCCGGGCGAGATTCATGCGTTGGTTGGTGAGAACGGCGCCGGGAAATCTACTTTGATGAAAATCCTCGGCGGCGTTTATCCGCACCCGCAATACGGCGGCGAGATATTAATTGAGGGACGGGTACAACAGTTTGCGGGAGTGCGTGACGCTGAGAAGGCGAACATCGCGGTAATTTATCAGGAACTTTCGCTCGTCCGCGAGATGAGCGTAGGAGAAAACATTTTTCTCGGGCGCGAGCCGCGCAAGCTGGGCGTGATTCGCTGGGAAGAACTTTACCGCCGCGCGCGCAGTTTGCTCGACGATCTTCTTTTATCAATTGACGCGCACACACCGGTTCGCAGCCTTGGTATTGGCCAGCAGCAGTTGGTGGAAATAGCGAAGGCGCTTTCTCACAACGCCAGAATCCTGGTGCTGGATGAGCCCACTGCAGCCCTTACCGACGCTGAAGTAGAAACGCTTTTTGGAATTCTCAACAAGCTGCGCGATCGTGGCGTCGGAATGATCTACATCTCACACAAGCTGAATGAGGTGTTGCGCATCAGCGATCGCATCACGGTCTTGCGCGACGGAAGGACGGTCGGTACGAATCCCGTCGGCGAGTGGACCGAGCCTCAGATCATCGCGCGCATGGTGGGGCGCGAAGTTGGCGACATCTTCCCGGTGATAAACCACGAACAGGGCGAAATCGTTTTCGAAGTTGAAAACTTTTCGGTAGACGATCCGGTAGTGGCGGGCAAGAAGCTTGTCGAGGACGTAAGTTTTTCGGTAAGGCGAGGGGAAGTTTTGGGCGTTGCGGGTTTGATGGGCGCGGGGCGCAGCGATCTTTTGATGGCGATATTCGGCGCCCACGCCGGAAAAGTTTCAGGCGAAGTAAAGCTCGAGGGCCGGCGCTTGCACATCCGAAGTCCGGCTGAGGCGATCAAGCAAGGAATCGGTTTCGTTACGGAAGATCGAAAGCGCTTCGGTCTGGTGCTCGAGCAAACTCTTCTCAACAATATGACGCTGGCCGGGCTGCGACGAATTTCCGGACGCTTCATCACCAGTGTGGATGCGGAGTCGGCGGCGGGCGAGCGTTCGATGAAGGAACTGCGAATCAAAGCCAACTCAGTGTTTACGATTGCCGGCACGCTCTCAGGTGGGAACCAGCAAAAAGTCGTGCTCGCAAAATGGTTGTTGACCAACCCGCGCGTGCTGTTTCTCGATGAGCCTACACGCGGCATCGACGTCGGCGCGAAGCAGGAGATTTACGCGCAGATTAATATGCTCGCAAAAAGCGGACTTGCGATCGTGCTGGTTTCGTCCGAATTGCCGGAGGTGCTGGGTCTGGCGGATCGCATACTCGTCTTGCATGAAGGGCGTATAACCGGAGAGTTTACTCGCGGCAGCGCCACGCCCGAAGGTGTGATGGCCTGCGCTACCGGACACGTACAACGCGCCGCCTGAGTTTTGAAGCGGGCTTCTCTTGGGCGTGCGGTGACCTGTCACTGCTTTTGCCCGTGGCGGCTTGACGCCGTTCCGGCAGCGAATCACTCTACGAAGGCTGCGACAAGTCGTAACCGACCAAGGCGGTGACCGGTCACCGCACTCCAAATCCTTGCACGGTTCGAAAAGTTGAAATCTGAATGAGCGACTCAGCAAACAAACCAAACAGCGCCCGCCCGCCGGCAACCTCGGATCTGACGCCGTTACCCGAAGCCGCGGTGATTACGCCGGTAACGACTATCGGAAAATTCAAAATTCCAACCGATGTTCTCCGTGCTTACACGATGGTGTTTGCGCTGATTACGATCTGGATCTACTTCCACTTTTCCACGGGCCACATCTTTCTCGAGCCGCGCAACTTCTCCAACCTGATGCGGCAAACTTCGGTCACCGGAGTGCTGGCGGTGGGAATGTTGATGGTCATCATCACGGCCCAGATTGATCTCTCAGTGGGATCGGTCGTAGGTCTGGCTGGTGGAATTGCCGCGATCGCGCAAGGCTGGTGGGGCTTCGGATTAATTCCTTCGTTAGCGGCCGGCATCGGAGTCGCGATTGCCATCGGCGCCGTGCAGGGTTCTTTGACTGCTTACCTCAACATCCCCGCATTCATCGTGACGCTTGGAGGATTGCTGGCGTGGCGCGGCGTTATTCTCGGATTGAGCCGAGGCGAAACGATACCGCTGCGGCTGCAGAGTTTTAAAGCGATCGGGCAGAATTATGTTGACCCGCGCGCCGGCTGGATACTGGCTGCGCTCAGCGTGGCCGCTGTTGTTTGGATGACTGTGGCCCGAAATCGCGCGCGCCGCCGTCATGGTTTGGAAGTGCCGTCCTCGGGCTTAACGATTCTTCGCATCGTGCTTC
This sequence comes from Pyrinomonadaceae bacterium, assembly GCA_036009285.1. Taxonomy (GTDB): domain Bacteria; phylum Acidobacteriota; class Blastocatellia; order Pyrinomonadales; family Pyrinomonadaceae; genus PSRF01. Next base: position 3,085 of record DASYMB010000182.1, read on the forward strand.
CGGCCGCGGTTATTCTCTGGTTCATTTACACGATGAACACGTACGAAGGCGTGCCGATTCCGGTGATAGTTCTGATCGCGATCGCTTTAGCAGGAGCCTTCTTAACTCAAAACACTACCTTCGGTCGTTATCTCTATGCCATCGGTGGCAACCCGGACGCGGCGCGTCTCTCCGGCATAAACATACGGAAGCACATGCTCGCGGTTTTCTGCATCATGGGCGGTCTGGCGGGCGTGGCCTCGATAATTTATACGGCTCGCGTGGGCAGCGCGTCTCCCGACGCGGGACAACTACTCGAGCTCGACGCGATCGCTGCGTGTGTGATCGGTGGCACCAGCTTGATGGGCGGGCGGGGAACTGTGTTCGGCGCGATTTTGGGAGCGTTGATTATGGCGAGCCTCGACAATGGCATGTCTTTGAAAAACGTCGAACCCTATATGCAGAATATTATTAAAGGAGCGATCCTGGTCGCAGCCGTAGGCCTGGATATGGCGGGACGCAAGCGAGGGTAAGATTCCAAATACATGGTTGTTTGAGCGACAAAGAAATGCGGTC
>DASYMB010000183.1:0-11970 GCA_036009285.1 Pyrinomonadaceae bacterium
GCACTACGATCATTTTCGTAGTGCCCCTTCCTTATATCTTATGCAACAGCCTCTGCTCCTACTGTCTACCAACTGCCGTCTGCTCCTGCGGTCTGCTCCTGCGGTCTGCCCCTGCCTCCTGCTCCCCTGCCCTCACCGCGCGCCGCAAAAAATTCCTATCCCGCTCGGCTTCACCTGGGTTAAGATGCGAATGGCGGTGGTGGTTATCTACTCCGTCTTCAGGTCGTTCCCCCGACGTTCGACTCGCCGATAAAAGCCTACACGATCAACACCGAAGCCAGGATGTTCGGTCCCCATCAAGACGATAGTTAGCTGTGGTTACAACTGAATATGTACAAACGCATCTTCCCCCAGTTGCTGCTTACGAGCGTAAGCCTGCTCCTCTTGGTTACACCCGCGTTCGCCCAGGAGAGCCTGCCCGATCTCATCAGGCGCGTTAAGCCCTCTGTAGTTGCCATCGCAACCTACGATTCACAAGGCGAAGCGCTCATGACGGGAAGCGGATTTTTTCTGCGGTCCGGGCAGGTAGTGACAAATCTTCACGTCCTCCGTGGCGCTCAGCGTAGTGAGATCAAAACGCTCGACGGAAAAGGACGGGTCTTTCCGGTCGCGGGACTACTTGCAGTGGATGAAGAAGGCGATCTCGCGCTTCTCAGCATTGACATGCCGCCGGAGACTTCCGGGCGGTCGCGCGCCAGCGAACTCGCGCGCGTGCTGCCGGACGAGGGCGAGCAGATCCTGGTGATTGGTAATCCACTCAAACTGGAAGGCTCGGTCACCGACGGCATCGTCTCCGCGGTGCGCGAAGTTCCCAACGTCGGCAAGATTATTCAAATAACGGCGCCGATTTCACACGGCAATAGCGGTAGTCCGGTCTTCAACATGAAGGGCCAGGTGGTAGGCGTCGTGACCGTGAAGGTTACCAACGGACAAAACATCAATCTGGCCATCGGCGCGGCGCGCGTGGAATTGCTCACCGCGGGACGGCTGCGCCCAATCGCCAGTGTTCCGTCTAAAGAAAGAGCGGGCGATGGGGCGGATTCGTCGTACCGAACCGGGCTGGATTCCCTTTGGCTCGGCAACTACGATAACGCTATTGGCTACTTTGAAACTGCGGCGAACCGGAATCCGCGGCGCGCCGACGCCTGGGTGCAGGTTGGCTATTGCAAAGTTAAGCAGGGAAAAAGTGAAGAAGCGATTCGTGCTTACCAGCACGCGCTCGAACTCAGGCCCAACTCCGAAGAGATACACAACAAGCTCGGCGACGCCTATTACTACGCCGGCAGAATGCATGACGCCATTGCTTCATACAGCCGCGCGGCGGCCCTGCGCCCCGAAAATGCGGAGGCTCATTACAATCTTGGAGTCGCCTATTTTGAAACTGGCAACGAAAGCCGGGCGCTGGCCGAAGCTCGAATACTGCGACAGCTTGACAAGAAACTGTATGAGAAGCTGATCAGTGAGACACGACTGGAGAAGTGAAGAACAGGAGCAGTCGGCAGGAGCAGGAAGCAGGTAAAAAATAAGGTCTTCTTGCCGACTGCCCCTGCTGCCTGCTCCTGCCTCCTGCCCTAGTCAGCTTGGCCGGTAAAGACCTTGGTATCGACGCTCTTCGGATTACCCAACACCACGAAACGAATGTTGCGCATATATTTTTGCGCCACCCGCTGCACATCGGCCGGAGTCACGGCGCTTAGTTTATCCATGAAGAGGGTCGAATTGCGCCAACCTCCTCCGAGCAATTCCGCCTGGGCCAACTCGCCGGCCTGTGCCGCGTTGGTCTCCTGGCCCAGGTAATAGCGCGTCAGATAGTGCTGCACCGTGCCTTTTAATTCGTCCTGCGAGATTGGCTCGTGTTGCAGGCGCGCTATCTCCTCGAGCATCAGGCGCACGCTCTGGTTGGCGTCTGTCGAGCTGACCGAAATACCGCCGAGGTTCGAACCCTGACTCCAGAGAAAAGCTTCCGGTGCGTAGGAAAGGTTTCGCTTGGCTCGAATTTCAACGAAGACACGATTTTGCAGAATCGAGGACGCGACCCGCATCGGATAAACGTCCGGCGCGGCTAAACCGGGCGCAGTAAAAACTCCCTGCACGTAGTTGGTCGGAAGGTCGCGCGGCGTCACTTCAACTGTCGAGGCAGCAAACGACAACTCCGGCAACGCGCTGGGCCGATAATCGCCGCGCGGCAACTTTCCAAACGAAGCCGCGATGCGTTGACGAAGTAGTTGCGGATCGAGATCGCCGACCACGACGAGCAGAAGCCGCGAAGTCTCCAACATTTGCTTGTGGTAACGCCGCAGGTCTTCGGCGGTCAGATGCGTAACTACATCGGCAGTGCCTCGCGGATCATTCAAGTATGGATGGCCGGCGTAGGCGACTCGCGCTTGCAAAACTTGCAGGTAGGAGTCAGGCGTGTCCGCGTCGTCCCGCAGCGAAAGGACCAGGCGATTGCGCACGCGCTCAACGTCTTCCGGAGTGAAGGTAGGTCTAAGCGCCACATCCGTAAAGATGTCCCACGAGCGATCGAAATTTGCCCGCGTGGAGCCAAGTGTCAGCGCCGAATAGTCATAGTTAACTCCGGACGAAATCGCCGTACCCATCCGCGACAGTTCCGTGCGCAGCCGCTCGCGCGGAAAATTCGCAGTCGCTTCCGAGGCAGCGTCAAGCATCAAGTCTTCCACGCCGGCGTTCGCTGCGGTAACGTTGCGCGCTCCGCCTTTGATGAATAGACCAGCCACCACGGTTTGGTTTCCCTCGCGGCGTTTGACGAGGACCTTCAAACCGTTTACATCAAACTCGGTGACCAACGCCGCGGCGTCGGAAACTGTTAGCGGTTTGGAAACCGCCACGGGCCGCGGTGCGATCGCCGCGGGATGAGTTTCCTGAGCCGCGAATGGCGCCGCGATTGAAACCAGAAACAGGCAGAGCGCCACCACGCGCAAACTCAACCAATTCGTACTATTGCATGCTCTCACTTTGTTCTCCGTTTTGCTGGGACCGTTTTACCGGGACCGCGGGCGTCTGGGCGGTGAGATTCAATTTCGTCTGAGTGAACTTGTCGCTTGAGGCGGACGAGACGCCCACGGTCCCAGTGAAAAGCTTGAGTGTCGTTGTTGTTGTGCTGTAGTTGCGTTTCGTTTCTCATCCCCAATTAGATCTTCCGGAGTTAACTGTGATGTTTTGGCTGCGTCATCCGATAACAGCGCGAGGCCCACGTGGGGCTTGCCCTGAACATAGGTGCTCACGTACCGGCTGATGTCCCCGCGCGTGGTGCGTCGCAGATTCCCGAGGTAGCCGCGGAAGTAATCGATTCCGGTCGAAGCCCACCAGAAGCTGATGGTATGCGTGTAGTCAGAAAGCTTCTCGCGATCAAAGAGGTCGTTAGCCTCGAGCAGCGCTTTCGCCGTCTCCAACTGCTCGTCGGTGTAATAGTTGGGATCGTTGAAGTGGGAGACTTCGTTGTAAATCGCTCGCACTGCCGCGCGGGCATTTTCCGGTGTCGTCTGCGCGATGATGTTGATCGGTCCAACGTTTCGCTGTGTGTAGTAGCCCAGGTTAACCGCGCTCACTAAACCGGTATCAACCAACGCGCGTTGAAAGCGCGAGTTGGGCTGGCGCAGAATAAACGAGAACACGTCAGCCGCATAAGTGCCCGCGTTGTCCTTGCCGATTGAAGGTCCCTGCCAGCCCAGTTCAATGATCACGTTCTGCACCGGCTGCTTGATGATCGCTCCTTCGCTCCTGGGCAACGGTGGATGTTCGACGAGGGGAAACTCAGCGAAAGGATCTTTTTCGCGGTGCGGCCAGTCTCCAAAGAGATCCTGGACCAGCAGGAAGACTGCTTCCGGGCTGACATCTCCAGTCACCACGATTGCCGAGTTGTTCGGCACGTAGTAACGACTCTGGATTAGTCTCATCATTGCTGTCGTAGCACTACGCACCGTCTGCTTATCGCCACCCGGATTCTTGCGGCTTGGATATTTGTAGAAGAGCCGGTTGTTCATCTCCAGCGCCAGAAACCCGAAAGGGTTTGACTCGTGGCGATCGAGCTCGCCAATGACAACCTCGCGCTCCTGTGCAAACTGACCTTCATCGAACAGCGGATAGCGCACCGCGTCGCGCATGAAGCGCATGGCCACCTGTAAGTTTGGCGAGGTCGTAGTGAAGTAGTAGTTGACCAACTCCTCCTGCGTTTGCCCGTTATAAATAATGCCGAGCTGGTCGATGGTGTTCAGATAAGCCTCGCCGGTGAGGGAAGCGCGGTTAGCCTTGAAAAACATATGCTCGAAAAGATGAGACAGTCCGTTTAATTCCGGAGGCTCGGTAAAGGAGCCGTTGCGCACCGCCAGCTCACACGTGACCAGGGGAATTGAATGATCTTCCAGCACGATCACTTCCAGACCATTTTGAAGTTGTCGATTGACAAACTTCGTCTGCGGCTGCGGCGCCGCGGCGACTGCGGTTGCCGGCGACGGCGCCGTTGCTTGCCGAGCCGGTTGAACGCGCCTTTGTCCCGCAAAAATCGCGGGGTTCACAAGAAGAGAAAGTATTAATAAGACTAAAGAAAGAGTGCGTTTCACTGAAAACTCCATTGAAGGATATTGCCGCCCGGATATTTGCCTTAATCAAATCAGCGGGAAGTTGCCCGGCTTTATTTTAAGCGACCACATTCGATGTCGTTACGCGCTGATTGGATGTCAACGGCCTGGGTCCGCCCATTATTAACCGCACTTGAAAGAGATCAAGGGGACTCTTTCGAGGTTAGCCTGACGGCGCGAAATTGACAAATGAACTTAGGAGGCAGTGGTGGGGTTGTAGATTTTTCCGAGCGCGCGGCCAAGCCCACCAGAACAGGTCCCGAAAAACCGAGAGGCCGGGTTTTGGCCCGGCCTCAAATCGGTTGGCGGAGACATTCAGCCTCGATTGGTCACTGTCCTCACCCCAGCAACCAGCGCCGTTAGCGCAGCATTTTATTCATAATTCAGAATTCGTCAATCCAAGAACTCTTGCATCGCTGGTCTCGAGAAGCGATTGAGGGTTCACATCGATCGATTGCTCTTCATTCTCCAACTTGAGCAGTTGTTCCGGCAAATGATATAAATACTGTGTCGGCCGACCTCCTCTGAACACAGCGATTTGGGAGTAATCGTTAGTTCGGTTTCAAGGATTGCTACACAGCACTCTACGGCTCCCGTTTTATTCCTCATTAAGGAGCGCCTCGTGCCCGACGAAGATATCTCAAAGCTTCAGGAAATTCTTTCTGTCATACTGGACGAGATCAGGAGCGTTAGAAGAGCATCTGGTACTGATTCGCTTGACGGAAAAATAAAAGAGAACTGGCCCTACCTCGCGGATATTGAGCGAGTCTACGTGGTGCATGTACTGCGCCACACGCACGGAAACAAACAAGCAGCCGCGCGCATCCTGAACGTGGATCGCAAGACACTGGATCGCATGATCAAGCGACATGGACTGAGTTTGTCTGAGCTGCAAAGCTAAATGACAGCAGACAGGACAGAGCACAGAGGTCAGAGGCAGAAGAACCACAGACTTCGGTAGACTCTACTCAAGACTCTCCCGATTCGTTGACTTCTGATCACTAGCATCTGACATCTGTCCTCTGCCTTCTGTCTTCTCTTATCCCGCGTACGACTCATCCTGTTCAATCTTTGACAGTACCCAATCAAACTCTCCCGAGGTAATCTTTCCGCCGCAGAATTCGCAGACGCCGGCATTGTTCACTTTCAGCGGCGCTCCACAATTGGGACAATTCAGGTCTGCTCTCGCGGGCGCCGGCTTTGCGTTACGGCTTCGAATAAACGTCCAATACTCGCTCCAGTATCTGAGATTACTTTTCGAACCAGTAACAACTTTGCCGCTCTCGTCAATGGTGTAGTCGTACCCTTCGGCGCCGATTCGCAAAGTTATTGAAAGGTAGAACGCATCCTGCTTGATCTTCACCGGTTGCAGCGCGGTGACCCGGCACTGGTCGAGCGCATTGCGAAGCTGCTGGCGCTTGTAGGCGTCAATCCAATACTGATGCATCTGAAACAGGTTGTCGGTCTCATGAGGTCGCGCCCGTTCCCAGTTGAGCGTTGACCAGGCAGTTTGCAGTTCATCGAAGATGAGCCTGGCGCGCGCCTGAAACTCGCCCCAGGAAAAACTCGGATTGTTTTTCTCAAACTCCACGCGAACATCCCGGAAGCCGGGTTGGACCACACTGGGCAAGTTGGTGCCTGCTTCAGGCACGTCGGAAGTAAGCAAGGGCCCTCTGGCCTCGCTGTTCAGCAAAGAAATTCCACGCACGTACCATTGAAACTCGCCGCTCTCGATGCGCGTGCCACAGAAAGCACAGGCGCCAACCGTGTCCTTCTGCAAAGGCGCGCCGCACTTGGGACAATGAAGCGCTGTTGCCCGCGCCGGTGGCGGAGACAGCACGTCGCGTTTGCGCTCCAACTGCCAACGCTCGCGAACGTAGTAAGTCATCTCAGTCGGCTTGCCGCCGTTCGTCCTTACTGCTTCCGTATAGTTGGTTTCAAACAACAAGCTGATATTAACTAAGGGCGTTTCGAGTCCGCGTAAATCGGCGATCTTCATTCCGCCGACGATGATTCCTTTCACTTCCCGAACGCCGCTTGCATTGCGCTGAAGCAGCGACTTGCGCGCGGCTTCGCTCAAATACGGCGAAAACTGATCGAGCACACGTGAACCGCGGCCGCGCGCGTCGTGGGCCTTTCCGTAAAGTGCGTAACAGAAATCGGTGAAAACAATTTCAGAAAAATTCGGATCGAACTTGCGCAACTGAGCAAACTCGCGATTGAAACTTTCCGGCTGCGGTGTGGCGTTATCAAGTCTCAGGGGGAACGCGATTAACCCGGTCGATGCTACCGGCGAAGACGACGAGAAGGTCTCCGATGCCTTCTTGCTTCCTCGGGCAAATCGGTAAACCACAAAGCCGACCACCGCGATATCGACGGGAACACCAACCGCCGGATACTCGATCGTTAGCCACAGGAGCACCCTCACGATGCCGATGATCGCGCCGCCGTCTCCTCCTCCGCCGCCACTGCCGTGGCCCCCGCCCCCGCCGTATGACGAACCGCCACCAACGCGCGCCAACACGTCCAATGGAAAAAGTAGAATCGCGGCACACGCCGCCAGCGACGTTAGTCCGCCGAATGCGGTAGCCGATCGCAGTAAAGCAAGCGCCAGTTCGCCAAGCCCGCTCTTATTGAGACTGCGGGCGTCTCGCCCGCCCTCATGGAATACCAAGCTGTTCGAGCTTCCAGATTCAACCGAGGGTTGAGTGGAGGCGTAGCCTGGTGCGGGCGAGGCGCCCGGGGTCTCAGTGTTGTCGGTCCCGGTATTCGCTACGGATTTGTTAAGACGCTTCAGCTTCATTTCAATTCAAAACGCGGGGCATCGGGAAGCTCATTAGGATTTTCGCCGGTTGCGGGCAGATGCCGCGTAAGCAAATTGCCCAGGTCTTCCAAGGCCGCGAGCAGTGTCTGCGGTTGCGCCTTTCGCCCAGCCTGATGGAGCTCAAACAAAATTTGATTCCACTCGAGCGCATTCACACCCTTCAAAATTCCGCGGTCGGCGATGAGCTCGAGCCGCCGCTCGAGTATGGACAGGTAGATGAGCACACCCATCTCGGCGCTGGTGTTGGCGATCCCCGCTTCGTAAAACATCGCGGCTGCGCCCGTGCGAACTGCTGCGCTGCGAAATTTCTCGCCAGTCAGCAGGCGGCGAATTGAGTTGGACCGCGATGAAAGAAAGGCCCCAAGTAGGAACAGCAGCGCGACGTCTATGGCGACCCAATATTGATGAAAATCGAACGGCGAGAAAAGCAGGAACAGCAAACTTGCGAAGGCGAGTAGCGCGCCGAATAAGTAATCCGCATGACGATAGGAACCGGAGCGAGCGCGAATGATGAGTACCAACTCAGCGTCGGTTGTTGACTCGATCTTTTTCACGCAGTCCGTGAGGGCCACGCGCGCGGCTTCGTCGAATTTGGCTCGCTTCATTTCTATCGTGGCCGGGCGGCCGGGTTGGGCGCGTTATCGGCGATGGCAATGGCGATGACGTTGGGAATCCAGAATACTTGCCCGTCAACCTCAACCTGCTTCAGTCCATGTTTGGGCAAGTCCTTTTCTTTCAGGCCGAGAAAAGTAAAGTGCGGCAGATCGCTAAGCACTGTTTGAAACCAGCCGTGCTTTCCCAGTATTTCGCGCACGCGTGGATTATCAAACTCGTTCACATCAAAAGCGAGCATGGCGATATGCTGCGACGTGCCGGGCGCGGCTATCGAATAGAGAATCGACTTGGAAAGATCTTTGCTGAAGTAGATACCGCCCTTCTCGAGCTCCAACACTTCGGCAATTTGATTATGCAAGGGCAAACTCTTCAGGCGCGTCACCTGGTCTGCGGTCAGCCTTCCCTGCGCCAGCCAATACGTGAGCGCCGGCTGGAAACGCGTGTTCCACAATTGCAAGCTGTCTTCATAACTCCGGCGCCCGGCCTCGGCCCCATCACGCGGTGTTATGTCGAGATTTTCCTTTTGCGCTTCTTCGCGAGCTTTCAGCAACTGCTTCATTGCTTCCGGTTGCAGATCAACTTCGTCAAAGCCAAACATTTCGGTCGCATAGCCCGCCTGTTCCTGAAACTGGGCCACCTGCTCGTCGCTGGTGAAGACACAAACGGGCGGGGGCGTTACTTTCTTGTCAGCAACAAAAATTGCGCCGTAGTCTTCAAGTACGCGCCGCGCCACGGCATCGCCAGAAGGACAAACGCTTTCGAGACTTATCTTTCGTTTCTTAAATGACTTGCGCACTACTTCATAAAAATCCGCCGGCGGCTGGCCATTGTTGTCTTCAGTTAGTTTAGTCATTGCGTCCGAAGTTTTTCCTGTCGTAGCAGCTATTGTCGCACCTGTTATCGGATAGAGCCTGCCGCGCGATTGCGCCGGGGAAGTCAAAAACAAAAAGCAGATTGCCGGCGTCAATAAAAACGCGCGCGCGCTTCTAACCAAGCGTTCACCATATCCTTCGCATAAACGGAAACTAACTGGGTGACACCAGCCGATCATAGTAGTGCACGCTCGCACCGGTCAACAAAGACACTCAGAAATGATTTGCCGACAACTTGAAAGACTACTTGTGTTCCCACTGTATACTGTCGCGGCACCGAGTCTCTTATTGTAGATTGAAGACGGATGAACCATAACGGATGAACCATAGCGGTCTGCTAAAAGAAATTGTCAGCACCTACCAGAAACATGGTTGGCAGTTACGTCGTGCCCTGGTGCGGCCGGAAACTCGTGATCAGTTTGTTGCTGCTTTTGAACCGCCGCAATTGGAGGCGATCCTGATCGAAGAGGGATCGGTTGACGGCTTGTGGTTTTCGCGCGCGTCATACGCGGAGCGCGAGGCTTGGGAATTAAGGCTGGTAGCAGAAAATCCTTTCGCGCTGTTTGAAACTTTTGAGAAAGATGAAACCGAGGAACAACGGGAAGAAATGCGACGTGAAATGGAAGCGCGTTTGCGAGACTACGTAAACAAATAAGCAAGTGATCGGTAATGAGCCGCGGATTTACGCGGATAAACGCGGATCAGATCGAAATAAGATAATACAGAGTGGGAACTGTTTTTAAGATTCGCGAAATCCGTGGCCCATTACTCATCATTCATCGCTCTCTTATTGCCTTCCCATCTTTACCGGAATCTCAACGCGCTCGGCGCCGCGCATGACCACGACCTTAACCGTTGAATAAGGCAGGGCGCGTCTGACGCGGGAGAGAAATTCCTCCTCGGTGCGAATCGGGATCCCATCAAACTCAATTACGATGTCGCCTTCTTTAACACCTGCCAGGTCTGCCGGCCGGTTCGCTAATATCTCGCCCAATTGAACCCCAAACATTTTCGTATTCGGAATCTCTACGCGCTGGGCCTCGCCGTCTTCATATCCAAACTGAGCGCGACCTTGCGGCCGGCCGGCATACACCTCGTTCAGGCGCTCCATCTCGGCTTCGGAGATCGTGGTCATTTTTGTGTTCTTTGTTTCGCCATCGCGGAGGTAAACGACGTCGACTGTCTTGCCGATAGGAATGCGGCGAAGTATCTCCGTCATCTCGTCGTCTGAATGCACCGGTTGTCCGTCAACGGTAGTAACAATGTCGCCACCGACAAGCCCGGCCTTGTCCGCTGGGCCATCCGGAGGTGAGATGTTATCAAAGGTCACGCCGCCCTCAGTTGTATCAAACGAAGAAACTCCGGCGAACGAACGTGGGGCTGTGACGGTTGCAGCGCCGTGAGGAATGCGCGGGCGAACCTGCTTGATGATGGCGGTAAATCCGGCAGAGGCGATAAAGAAAACGAGCAGGCCGATAAACATCCAACTCATCCCACTCATATTACGACAGCGCCTCCCGATCTTACCGCGCGGCGAAACCACCATCGGTCCACCAAAACCATAAGGGCCGGAATTTGCTGGACTGTTACCGGGTAAGGTTCCAGGCGGAGCGTTCTGAAAGCGAACTGTCTCGGTGTACTCAGCCGTACCTTCGCCTAGTCGAAACCCGCAGTTGCGACAGAATCGCAGTTCGGTCGGCATCGGTGAGCGGCAGTTTCCACAAGTCGTCACGCCGGTATCAGTTTCAGGCTTCATAGACATTTCATTCACAGGTTGCACTTGAGATAATTTCCGGGTGCTTATAACGAAAGAATAGCAGATTTCTATACGCTAAACGGAGCGCTCCGGTTGCATCAATGGTTAAATGCGGCACCGGGGAGCGGCTGTTTAGACAGGCGTCTGTGAGCGAACCGCACGATTGTTCGCTGGGCTGTTGTCGCAATCGTGGCTCGGCCTGCTGGCATGGTTCGTGCTCTATCAAGTCGACCCGAAGTCGGAACGGATCGTGGTCCCAGATAGACATCCGCCCAGCTTCCGTGCAATATCTTTTCAAGTTTAGGAGAGTTCATCGGCCAGGCGGCTGCGAACTTTGGAGGAAACAGTAACGTGGAAGTAACCAAGGCACTTGCGGCCCTGCAACCGCTGTACGGCAAAGATAATGTGGAGATTGTAACGGTTGACGGCCACCGAGTGCGGGGCGTCGTTCGTAGCATGAAAACCACTCAAGCACTCACAACGCCCAGCGTAAAGATGGAATGTGCGGACGGCGAGATCGTTAAAATTCCATTTCCTTCGATCGCGGAGATCATGGATCATAATCCTCAAGCGGCAGCGGCAGACAGCGGTAGGCAGTAGACAGGCGGCAGACGGCAGGGGCAGACGGCAGTAGCCAGAAGCACACATCGGTAGGCGCTAGGCAGAATGGCAGCAGGCGGTAGTAGCAAGCAGCAACCGCCGACTGCTCCTGCCATCTGCCTACTGTTTTTCCCGGCTCGCATCGCGTATAGTACGCCGTTTTTAGTTTTCGCCCCCGCACATTTTGAGGGCGCGTTTAGGAGACCTGGAGCGTTGTCATTAACGATGGAAGATTTTGGCGGTCGGCTCGCCAGCGTATGGTCGGAACTTCGCCCGACGACTCGCGGTCTGGTGGAGCGTGCGCTGCAAGCTCCAAGCGTGCCACCTGCGCCGGTCCGCAGTCCGACTGCTGGAAACGCTCCCTACGATGCGCGTGCCGATCATGAATTGAGCCGGCTGCTTACCGCGCTGGATGAACGCGCGTTGGAAAAAGACGCGTCGCTTGAAGCCGAGAAGGAAAACCAACTCCTTCACATCGCCAATACCTGTGCCGCGGTGTTACAGGAAAAAACTCGCTCGGCGGAGGTCTTCACTCAACTCGTGCGCCGGGCCGACAAACAACGCGACTACGCGCGCATCGATACGCTTGCAGATGCCTTGATGGGGTTTGCTCCCAGCGAGATTTGCGAGTTGGCGCGATCGCAGGATGTAGTTGTCAGGGCGCTGTCGAGTGAAGCGCTGGCGCAGGTTCCCACTTCAGTGCTG
>DASYMB010000184.1:0-7279 GCA_036009285.1 Pyrinomonadaceae bacterium
AACAATCCGGACGCGACGAAGCGTCCGCACATTCTGAACAACTCGTGGGGATGCCCGATCAGCGAAGGCTGCACAACGCACGCCGAGTTGGAGACGATAGTTAACAACACGCAGGCGGCGGGCATTTTCGTAGTCGTTTCAAACGGCAACGACGGCCCCGGATGCAGCAGCGTTAGCAACGGCACGAACGCCGGACCAGCGGCGGTCTATGCAGCGAGCTTCTCGGTGGGATCGATAAACGCCGCCACCAATGTGCTCGCAAGCTCCAGCAGCAGAGGACCAAGCCTTTTCTACAACCCCAACCTGCTCAAGCCGAACATCTCCGCGCCTGGCGTTAGCGTCCGTTCAGTTACAAACTCGAGCGATAACGGCTACGCCACCGCCAGCGGCACTTCGATGGCTGGACCACACGTCGCCGGCGTGGTGGCGCTGATCTGGTCGGCGCGCCCGGCGCTGGTACGCAATATAGCGGGCACCAAGATGCTCCTGCAGAACACTGCCAACCCTGGGGTTACAGTCAACCCGGCGCAGACCTGCGGCGGTACACTCGCGAGCACGCCGGCGTTGAGCCAAATCCCAAACAACTCCTTCGGCTATGGTCGCGTTGACGCCTTCGCTGCCTATCAGGCCTCAGCGCCGACAGCATCCCCGGTAAGCGTTAGCGGGAGCGTGACTGCGGCTGATCGTTCACCCGTCGCCGGCGTGACAATTAGATTAAGCGGCGGGGAATCTCGGAAGACGATCACCGATGCGGCCGGTAACTACCGCTTCGAGAATGTTTCTTCGGAAAATATTTACACGGTCACGCCGGCGCGAGTTAACTATCGCTTCAATCCTGACAACCGTTCGTTCTCGCTTTCGGGCGATAAAACAGACGCAGTGTTCACCGCCACACCGGACGCAGTCATAGCCGGGAATCCACTCGACACTTCGGAGTATTTCGTGCGGCAACACTATCTGGACTTTCTGGGACGCGAGCCCGACGAAAGTGGTTTCAACTTCTGGAGCAATCAGATACTCGAGTGCGGCGCCGATGCGAATTGCATTGAGCGGAGACGAATCAACGTATCGGCCGCTTACTTCCTCTCGATTGAGTTTCAGCAAACAGGAGGCCTGGTTGATGGCCTCTATCGAGCGAGTTACGCGCGCAGATCGCTTTACGCCGAGTTCATGCCCGACGCTGGAGTGGTCGCACGCAATGTAATCGTCGGCAGGGAAAATTGGGAGCTGCAGTTGGAAGCAAACAAACAGGCATTCGTAGGGGACTGGGTGCAGCGAGCGCCATTCCGGGCCGTTTACGACGGGCTAACCAACGATGCCTTTGTCGATACGTTGATTGCCCATACTGAAGGTAGCTTCAATGGCGATCGAAACGCGTTGGTCAGCGGACTGAACAACGGCACGATGACGCGCGCTGCTGCGCTCCGTCAGGTGGTCGAGAATCAGGGCTTCACTCAAGCGAAGTCGAACCGGATGTTTGTGATGATGGAATACTTTGGCTACCTTCGGCGCGACCCGGATGATAGCGGCTACCAATTCTGGCTGAACAAACTGAATCAGTTTGGCGGCAACTTCGAACAGGCGGAGATGGTCAAGGCGTTCATCGTTTCGGGTGAATATCGGAACCGCTTTCCGGGCTAGTTTTTGGAGTGCGCTGACCTGTCAGCGCTTTGGTAGGCTGCGACTAGTCGCAGCCATTTGCAAGTTGGTTAAGCGGGAGCCTTGCGGCGCCAAGGCCGCCGCAGACCAAAGCGGCGACTGGTCGCCGCACTCCACATCAGCCGGCCCCTCCGCTGGACAGCCCCAAGCCCGCGTGTTAACTTACCTCGACAGTTAATCTTAGCGGTTGCCGTCAGTTGACGGTTTTCTGCTGTTCGGGAGGATCATTTTAAGCAGTGCCATTAGCCAAAGAAACGAAAGTACAGATTCTCAACGATTTCCGCAGCCACGATACGGATACGGGCTCACCGCAGGTTCAGGTGGCTTTACTAAGCAAGCGAATCAACGAGCTTACCGAACACTTCAAAATCCATAAGAAGGATAACCACTCGCGGCGCGGCCTGCTCAAGATGGTCTCGCAGCGGCGTAGTTTGCTGGATTACTTGAAGCGCACAGACATCGAGCGTTACCACGAGGTAGTGACTCGTCTGGGCCTTCGCAAGTAGAACTGGTTAACGTTAGTATAACGAGAGACTTCGAATCTCAGATTTCCATAAAGCCCGCGTCTATCGAAGAGCTTGCCAAAGGTGCCGAACGTGACGGCGATACTCCCAGGCAAGCAGACGCGTTCGGCCTTCGCGTAACGCACAAAAGGCGGCAGAGCTTCACGGTAACGAGGCTCTGCCGCCTTTGTGATTATTGCGGCTCCGAATTTCCCAAACGCTTCACGTGGCGTTTTCCCTGAAGAATTGAAAATTTACTAAAAGAGCGAGGCGCATGAGACGCTCGCGAGCCTGATGAACTCAGGCAATTGTCCGAAGGAGACAAAACAAGATGACAGTTAAGAAATACCTCAAAGAATCAATAAAGTTAGGCGACAAGGAATTGACGGTTGAGACCGGCCGAGTTGCCAAGCAGGCGGATGGTTCCGTCGTTATCCAATACGGCGACACTATGCTGCTGGTGGCCGCGGTAGGCGCGCCTCATACGCGCGAAGGAATCGATTTCTTCCCGCTAACGGTGGAATATCGCGAAGCCAATTACGCGGCCGGACGCATCCCGGGAAACTATTTCCGGCGCGAAGGACGGCCAACCGAAAAAGAAACCCTGACCAGTCGCTTGATCGATCGACCGTGCCGGCCGCTATTTGCCGAAGGTTATCGTAACGAGACCCAGGTGATCGCCAGTGTCATATCAGCCGATCCCGACAACAATCCGGATGTGATTGCAATCACCGGCGCTTCCTGTGCGCTCTACCTCTCCGACATCCCCTTCATGAATCCGATTGCCGGCGTCCGCATCGGGCTGATTGACGGGCGGTATATTGTAAATCCAACCTACGATGAAACGCGCGAGTCGCGTTTGAACTTAATCGTAGCCGGAACGGAAGAGGCCATCGTGATGGTCGAAGCCGGCGCGTCGGAAGTTTCGGAAGAGATTATGGTCGAGGCCCTCATGCTCGCGCACAAAGAGATCAATCGCCTGTGCCGCTGGCAGAAGGAATTGTACAAAGCGCTCGACATCCAGAAGCGCGAAGTGGTAGCGCCTGAGTTGAACGAGGAAATGCTCGGAGAGATTCAGCGAAACTACGCCGACCGTCTGCGCGCCGCGATGGACACGACCAATCAGGAGAAGCGCGATAGTTACGCCGCAGTCGACGCCTTGAAAAAGGAAGTTGTCGAAGGCTATCCGGAAGATGAACCGGAAAAACGACAGATGGCGAAGAAAGTTTTCGATCATTTGAAGGAGAGCATCTTCCGCGACGATATTCTCAACAGCCGGCGCCGGCCCGATGGCCGACGGTTCTCGGAGATACGCCCGATCAGTTGCGAAATTGGCTGGCTTCCGCGAGTACACGGCTCCGCGCTATTTACTCGCGGCGAAACCCAGGCGCTCGTCACTACTACGCTCGGCACCAAAGAAGACGAGCAGTTTATGGACGATATCGAGAAAGGCGAGGTCAAACGTCGTTTCCTGCTGCACTACAACTTCCCGCATTACTCAGTTGGTGAAGTGGGTCGTTTTGGTTCTTCGAGTCGTCGCGAGATCGGACATGGCGCGTTGGCACGTCGCGCGATCGAGCCGGTGTTGCCGGATGAGTCGGTTTTCCCTTACACGCTACGTATCGTCTCTGACATTACCGAGTCGAATGGTTCGTCATCGATGGCCAGCGTTTGCGGTGGCATTCTGTCCCTGATGGACGCAGGGGTGCCGTTGAAAGCTCCAGTCGCGGGCGTCGCGATGGGCTTGGTGATGGAAGGTAACAAGTATGCGATTCTGTCGGACATCGCCGGAGCCGAAGACCACTACGGCGACATGGACTTCAAAGTCACTGGAACCAGAGACGGCATCACGGCGCTGCAGATGGACATCAAGATCGGCGGCATCAACGCGCAGATCATGGCCGAGGCCCTCGAGCAGGCAAGAAAAGGTCGCTTACATATTCTCAGCATAATGGAACAAGCCATCGCTGAGCCACGCGCCGATATCTCGGCCCACGCGCCACGAATCATCCAGATCAAAATCAATCCGGACAAGATTCGCGACGTCATTGGACCAGGCGGCAAGATGATCCGGGCCCTCGTCGAAGAGACAGGCGCTAAGATCGACGTTTCTGACGACGGCACGATTTCTATTGCCACTGCGAGCGGTGAAGCAGCGGAAGCTGCGGTAGCGCGCATTCGTGGAATCACGGCCGAGGCCGAAGTGGGCCAAACCTACATGGGTACAGTTTCGCGCATCGTAGACTTCGGCGCCTTCGTTGAGATTTTCCCCGGGACCGATGGACTACTTCACATCTCTGAAATTGCGGATCGCCGCGTGAAGGATGTGCGGGATGAGTTGAAGGAAGGCCAGCAGATTCTCGTCAAATGCATCGGCAAAGAGGGCAACAAGATTAAGCTCTCGCGAAAAGCAGTGCTGCGCGATGAGGATCGCAAGGCCGAGGCTGCGAATGCCGGTGGCGACTCCGTAAGCGCCCACGACTCCGAGTAGTTTTCGGGCTGTAGGGGCACGGGCTTGTCCCTGCCCGCGTTTCCGGTTGGTCACGAAAACGGGGCAGGGACAAGGAGAACGGGCAGGGACAAGCCCATGCCCCTACCATAAAATCCAGGAAGGTTTGCCGCCGACGCAAACCTCCTTTCTTATTCAGTTTAGAACCTCATATCCCTCAGTGAAATTGGAATCCCTTCTTCATTAAGCATCTTTCCCTATCAACCAGCGAAACCGTCAGCTGTGTTTCGGCCAAAACCACAATATTTACAGGCCTTCGAACACGACGGTTAATAGTTTAAACGATGTAAACCCTTTCCAGCTTTCTGCCGGTAAGGAAAGATACGAGGAGGAACTTCAAACCCATGATGAGTCGAGCTTTTCGCCCTATTGCTGCGATCCTCGCCATCTTGCTAGTGTCAGGCGCGCCCACCCATGCGGCGCCGGTGGCAATTAGCGAGGTGATACAGGTGCTTGGCAGCTACCAAAATCCTCCTGAGCTTCGGCTCCGCAGTGTTTCCCAAAATACGAATTCATTGGTGGACGAAGGAACCGGACCTTCGCCGGTTGCATCGGCTGCACAGCAGTCGGCTGCCGGCGACGTGGCCGAGATTCCCGATGCCACTACCGGAGACACCATCACCAGCGATTCCGACACGCTCCTGGCAGGCGTCGCAGTGAGTGCTGATCCACAGGCGGGTGTTGACGTAGTTGATCAGGGAGAGGTTGAAGGAACAATCTGCGACTGCGGCGAGATCACCGTTCCGGGCGGCGGTTGGCCCAAGTGGCCCCTGCTGTTCCTGGCCGCGATACCGTTCTTCTTCATACACGGTTGCGACCACTGCGAAACGCCGACTCCGCCCACGACGCCAACGCCTCCCGGCACGCCAGAGATTCCCGAACCGGCATCATTGCTGTTGTTCGGTTCCGGCCTGGCTGCGTTTGGAGCTGGCTTGCGTAGACGGTATGCCAAAGGCAAACTGGAAACCCAGATGCAGAATACGGAGGAGGGCTAATCAAAATGTTGAAAGCAACACTTAGCAAACGCCGAGCTTACGGCAAAATCGCCTTCGCCGCGTTCCTCGCGCTTACCTTCTGCATGGTCCATCCGGCTTCGAGCGTATATGCCAAGAACAAGAAGCGAAAACTGGCGAAGTATGGCTCGATTAAGATTCTGAGTACGCCAGGCGGCCTGCCCATAGAAATCGATGGGAAACCAGAAGGCGAGACAACCACCGACTACCGCTCATTCGATCGCGACCCGGGTCTGCATACTGTAGTCATCACCTTGCCTAACGGCCAAAGATGGTCGCGCGAAATCGATCTTGAAGCCGGCCACATCAAGTGCGTGGCCATCAACTTCCGAGCAGCGCCGCCAGTTGCTAAATCTCCCTGCCCTTATCCTGTAAGTCTCTCAGTCGATGCTGAGGTTAACGAGGGAGACATCATCACCTTCAGTACCGACACGGCTTATAGCGGCAGCGCTCTGCTTAACTATACGTGGAGCGTAACCCCGGCCGGCGCGAAGATGCTTACTAGCGTCGGAAATAAGATCACAGTCGACTCAACCGGTCTCGGCGGACAGCGCGTAACTGCAAGTGTGGTTGTAGACGACGGCTCCGGCGATCCGTTATGCCGGCAGACGGCGCAAGCTTCTACCTACGTTCGGCCTCCGGTAAAGGTCGAGCATCCTAACCGGCAGTTTGACGTGTGCTGCAGTTGCTCGTTTGACGATCAAAAAGCGCGGCTCGACAATCTTGCCGTAGAGTTGCAAAACGATCCGACAGCCACGACCTATGTTATTGCCTACGGTGGTCGCACCAGCCGCATCGGACAGGCAGACCTGCTCGGCGCGCGCGCTCGAGACTACCTGGTGGCCCAGCGAGGCATCGACCAATCACGCATCGTTGTCGTCAACGGTGGGTTCCGCGAGGAAGACTGTGTCGAGCTGTGGATCGTTCCACAAGGAGCAACTACACCGCAGCCTACGCCGACAGTGCAAGCGGGTGATGTTAGGCCCGCAACCGGGACGCCCCCAAGGCGTCGCGGAGTGCGTAGACGTAGAGACTAAAACGCGCCTGTTGTAAACCAAGCGCAATTCCCGACCAGGAGGAGACAGGACCAGGTTCCTGTCTCCTTCTGTTTTTGAGTCAGAACCACCTGCGTGAGCGGGTGGCTCTCGTTTCTTGAAACAGTCGAGCTAAAACCAGGGCCACCCGCTCACGCAGGTGGTTCTGACTGGCAGTCGATTGACGCTAACCGGTGCTTGTGCTAACAATCATCGCATCCCCCTCGAATTATTCTGACCAATCCCCCTACAAACAGGAGGAGGAGCCGTTTCATGGGAGATAATGGAGATGGTGGCGGCAGCGCGGGCGTTGTCGCAGTGCTGGTGATCTTCGTGATCATCGTTTTGGCGCTGGTATTTGTTTTTAGAGGACGATTGTTTGGCGGCGGTGGTACACAGAAAATTGACGTCAACGTCCAGACGCCTGCCAAGTAAGAAAGCAACTCCGCGAGAGATAACAGTCTAAGAGAAAAGAGGAGCGTTGATTTGAGCGCTCCTCTTTCTTTGCGACGAACGACAATAGAAATTGATTCACCTGGAAACGTAACTCTATTTTGGAGT
>DASYMB010000185.1:0-6823 GCA_036009285.1 Pyrinomonadaceae bacterium
CTACTTAAAAGCGTTGATGAGTTGCGACGTCGAATGGTCTTTCGGGTCACCGACAATTCGGACGCGGCCTCCATAAGATCGTACCACATCGCATTCCGGGACAGTCTCTTCAGTGTAATCGGTGCCCTTCGCGTGAATGTCGGGTTTCAGCGCGAGCAGCAACTCGGTGACGGTAGGTTCGTCAAATATCGTTACCAGACTCACCGCTGCGAGCGCAGCGATAATCTCAGCGCGGTCGCGTTCGCCGAGAATCGGACGGCCCTCGCCTTTCAACCTTGCGACTTGCGCGTCTGAATTAATTCCAACTACCAGCAGACCGCCGAGGGCCCGAGCGCCTTGAAGATAGCGTACATGGCCGGCGTGCAAAACGTCGAAGCAACCGTTGGCCAAAACAACCGTGGCGCCGCTGGCCTTCGCCTCGGTTACGCGAGCGACAAGAGCGGCCCGATCGAGGATCAACGACTCGGGATCCATTTTTTCGGTATTTCCTATAGTCATCGGTACAAGCTTGTAAAGCAAACTGTTAGTTTGCGAGCGGTTCTTTGCCCCTCAATTGACCGTGGACCGCCTGACGCAAACTAACAGTTTGCTTTACAGTTCCGAATGGAGCACGGAGTCTTCGAGTTCCTCGCGCGTTACTGAAGCGGTGCCGCGCTTCATGACGACCAGGCCGCCAGCATAATTTGCCAGCCGCGCTGCGTCAGGAAAGGACGCGTCGGAAGCGAGCGCAAGCGTGTAGGCCGCCATCACCGTATCACCCGCGCCGGTAACGTCTACCGGATCATGCGCGCCGATAGCATCGAGGTAAACTGCCGCCACTCCATCTTCAAGCAGCATCATTCCATTGCTCCCGCGCGTCACGAGCAGCGCGCGATATCCCAGGCGCTCTCGCAAGTCTTCGCTCGCCGTTTCCAACTCATCGCGCCCGGCGAATTCCTTGCCAAGCAGTTCCTCAACTTCATCCTGGTTTGGCGTCGCAGACGTAAACCCGGAGAAGTTTGAGAGTTGAAAGCGTGAGTCGGCTAGTACGGGAATCTTTAGAGGCGCGGTAACGTCTCGAATAAACGACGCCGTGTCTGCATCGGCCACACCGTAGTTGTAATCGGATATGATCACGGCGTCCGCCCCTTGTGCCTGCTCGAGGATGCGTTCACGAAGTCGTTCGCGCAGTTTTGGATCACTGATCGGTGCGCCTTCATAGTCGATTCTAATTACTTGCTGGCGGGTGGAATGTGACTGGCCGGCGAGTATTCGCACCTTCGTCGTGGTTCGCAATGCAGGTGAGGTCAACACGCCACTACAATCGACTCCGGCTGCGTTCAGCTTTTCAACCATCGCTCGCCCGGCTTCATCATCGCCGGCAAGGCTTATCAGCGAGACCCTCGCGCCAAGTGAAGCCAGATTGAGAGCACAATTTGCCGCGCCGCCGGGTACTGTTTCCGTCTGCTCGTGACGAAGGATGAAGACCGGCGCTTCACGCGAAACGCGGCTAATGGCGCCGTAAACAAATTGATCGGCAACCGAATCGCCGACTACCAGGATTTGGCGCTGCGGAAAACGCCTCGCGATGCTTATGAGGCGCTCCTGTAATAATGTTCGCTCAACAGTCAAAAGTTCTCTCCTACTTTTGGAGTGCGGTGGTAAGCGCGGCGCGACACCGCTTTTTGGACCGCGGGTCTGCGCGGATAAACGCGGATCAGATTAGAAAACATGGAACTACAAATATCAGAACAGTTTTTCAGATTGGCGTAATTCCTTAATCCGCGGCTAATTGACGTTCACGTTATTCGATCGATTCAAGCGCCGTCGCCGCTACCCTTTGCCGGCGCACTCCAGAGAAATGATCAGACGCACCGCTTCCAACAAATCCTCCGCGGTCAAATCCGGTTGCTCGGTCCACGTTGCACGCTGATGTTCCCACTCGCCGCGCCCGTAGCCGCTCATAACAAACATCGATTGCACGCCCGCGTTTCGTGCCAGTTCCAAATCGCTGTAGCGATCGCCCACCATCCAACTTCCGGCGAGATCGATCTCAAAATCCGTGGCCGCGCGAGAGATTAGCCCAGGCTTCGGCTTGCGACAGTCGCAATCGAAGCGATAGGGCGGCTCCCCAACGGAAGGGTGATGCGCGCAATAGTAAACCGCGTCGAGCCGCGCGCCGCCGCTCTCGAGGTCCTGGTTCATCCGCTCGTGGACGGTATGGACCATGTCCTCCGAAAAATATCCGCGCGCAACTCCAGCCTGATTGGTAATTACGATCGCGAGCCAGCCATTGTCGTTGAGATGTTTGATGGCGGCAGCCGCGTAAGGAAAGGTGCGAAAACGCGAGGCGTGGTTGATATAGCCGACCTCTTCCGAGATGGTGCCGTCGCGGTCGATAAACACTGCTCGCTTCATAGTTGTCCAGCAACCTTCAGCTTGTTGATCGCTTCGGAAAGTGGCGTTTGTTGCGACGTGACGAATGGCTGGTGGGACAAACGATTCGACAATAGGACTCGGGCACGTTCCAGCACAGCATCCGGAGTTATGGCGGTCATGCAGCGATGATCGATCGGGCAATCGCGCAGCATGCACGGTGCACAGTCGGGAGGTTCGCGCACAATCTCGCCGTACGGTGAAAAGGGGCGCGTCGTTAACGGGTTCGTTGGTCCAAAGATGACCAGCGTCGGCCGTCCCAGGGCGGAGGCGATGTGCGCCGGTCCAGTGTCATTCGTAACCAGCAGATCAACCAGGCTGAGCACAGCGACGAGTTCCGCGAGATTTGTCTGGCCGGTCAACATCACGGGTTCGTTGCGCATCTGCCGGCTTACTTCAAGAGAAACTTCGGCTTCGGCTGCGGAGCCAATTAGCAAGACTCTTGCGCCCAATTCGTCAATGAGCCTATCGGCCAACGCGGCGTAGCGCTCGGTGGGCCAACGCTTGGCTCGACTATTTATGGAGCCGGGACAGAGAGCGACCAGACGTTGATGGGAACCGGCGATGTCAACTCCGTGCGCGCGAAGAAAAGCGCGCGCCGCCGATTTGCGAGCACCGCTGACTTCAAGCGAGCTGTCTGGTTGCGTGTCGAGAAAGGTCTGCTCGCCCTTAGTTAGCCATTCGAGTTCGGCAACGATTTTCAGGTAATAGAAAACTTCGTGTTTGGAGTTGCGCCATTCCGGCAAAGCCAACGGATGCGTGAGCAACGCCTGTCGTCCATCTTTAGCATAGCCGATTCTGAGCGGCACGCGGGCGAGGGAAGCGACTAACGCAGTTTCAAGCGAATTCGGAAATATGACCGCGAGATCGAAGTTGCGCTTGCGCCACTGCCGCACCTGCTGCACAACCGACCGCAGTCCGCTGCCCTCGTGAACCTGCAAGTCATCGAAAAAGTCGGCGTCAGCAAACAGCCCTTCGGCCCAGGAACGAGTTGCCAGCGTGATGTGGGCTTTCGGAAACAGATTCCTGAGTTGACGCAGCGCCGGGACAGTCATCACCGCATCGCCAACCCAGTTGGTTCCGCGTACGACTATGCGCTCTATTTGTTCCGAGTTGAATTCGCCCATTGCTTATAAGCATAAGATTTTCCATTTGTCATTTTACATTTCTAATTTGTCATTTTGGGAGTCTGTGTTGCGACACAGGCGTGCGGATCGGAAATGACAAATGAGAAATGTGAAATGACAAATGGAAAATCTGCCTTATCTTTTTACTCCCAACAAAAACTTCACAGCAAAGATCGCAGTCCGTCATCGATCCCGATCTCCGGCTGCCAGCCTAGTTGCTCTCGGATGCGACTCAAATCTGAAACATAGTTAACCGGGACAGGATCGGGCAAAGCGTCACTGTTCACGATGTTGGGTTCGAGTTGAATGCTCCTGCCGACTCGCGAAACAATATCCAGCAACGTGGTTGCGTTTTCCTTGCCGCCACCAAGATTATACAGGCCGTAGACGTGTGGCGAGTCTATGAAAGCCCGGCACGCTCTCGAGAAATCGTCGACGTGCAATATGTCCCGAACAACACGGCCGCCTAAAGGGAGACGAATGGGCCAGCCGCGCTTCACCGACTCGACATAGTGCGTCACGAAGCCCGAATCATTGCCCTCTGAAGGGCGGGCGTACACAGTAGACATCCGGAAGATGCAAGTGCGAATGTTGCCCCTGCGCGCGTAGTATTCCAGGTAGCGTTCTCCGATTAACTTCGACCATTCCAGCGCCGTTTGTCCCGAGTAATCGGTGGAGCAAGTCTCCGGCACTTCCGCGTAAGAATCCGCATTCGCACCGTAGACGTCCTTAGTGGATGCATAGATGA
The DNA here is from genome assembly GCA_036009285.1 of Pyrinomonadaceae bacterium. Classification (GTDB taxonomy): domain Bacteria; phylum Acidobacteriota; class Blastocatellia; order Pyrinomonadales; family Pyrinomonadaceae; genus PSRF01. Next base: position 4,291 of record DASYMB010000185.1, read on the forward strand.
AAGCGGCGCCGGGGGCCATATGTTTGACGACATTTGCGGCGCCTTCGGAATTAGTGCGAAAGCAAAGTTCAGCCGCGTCGGGGTCTTTATCTAAATGGCCGGCGAGGTGAATGACGGCGTCGTAATTGGCGACCAACTTGACGTCGTCCTCGCTGAGAATGTTGTGGCCCGAGCGACGTGAAAAATCATCCGCATCAAAAAACCGGCGAACGTGTGTGCCTAAATAGCCGCTGCCGCCGGTAACCAAGATTTTCATTTATTCTTCAGGTCCGCCGTTTAAGTCCAAAGTCCAAAGTCCAGACAGAAGTCCGACCGTTAGGAAGGGCTCAGAAACTAACATCTTGCAGCGGGCGCGTCAGAAGCTAAGCCCTTGCTGACGCGCGGGCTTCTGCTTGGAAGTCTGACTAATTCACGTCCTTCGCCAGCGCAGCGAGTTTCATCAGCGACTCAGCATGTCCGATCGCAATAAGAAGGTCGCCGCTTTCAATAGTTACTTCGCCGCTGGGATTGAAGACTATTTTACCGTCGCTGCGGCGAATGCTGACGACCACGATATCCAACTCGGACCTTATCGTCGTCTGACTTAATTTTTGACCGGCCAGAATTGACAAGGGCGCCACTTCAAGTTGTTCAAACGCCAACTCCAATTTATTCGCCGTGATCGAACCAAGAAAATCGTCCACCGCGGGCTTTGTCAACGCCATCGCCATGCGATGACCGCCGATGATCGTGGGAGCAACGACACGATTGGCCCCGGCGCGAATCAGTTTCGGCTCGGCTTGCTCTTCAGCCGCGCGCGCCACGATGTGCATCGTCGGATTCAAGTCGCGCGCTGTGAGCACGACATAAACATTGTCCGCATCATCCGGAAGGCAGGCGGCCAGGCCGCGCGCATGCTCGACACCGGCTTCGCGCAAACTTTCTTCCAAGGTTGCATCACGCACCAGCACGATCACGCCGAGTTCGATTAGCTCCGCGACTTTCTGCGGGTCTCTTTCGATCACGATAAACGGTTCGGCGATACCGAGCAGCCCGCGGACCAAATGTGAACCCACGCGTCCCGCGCCGCAAATGATGAAGTGATTTCGCAGTTTGCTCATTTTTCGTGACTGTCGCCGCTGGCCGAAGGTGGCGATGAGTTCTGATTGCACGATCGCCTGGACCGTGGTCGTAAGCGCGTAAAGCACGACGCCCACACCGCCCAGCATGAAGATCGTTGAAAAGATGCGGCCATTTCGGGTAGCTGGAGTCAGGTCGCCATAGCCGACCGTGGTTACCGTTTGGGCCGAAACGTAAAGGCTATCAAGTATCGACCAGCCCTCGATCAGATAAAAGCCCACAGCGCCAACGCCGATAGCCACCGCCACCGCCACGACGGCAAAGAGAATTCGGCGATTGTTCCGGGCAAACGAGCGTTTGCTGCTGGCGGTTAAACTCATACAGGAGATACGGCATCAAAGCGAATTGCAGTTTACGTTTAGGCGCTGGACGTTAACTAAGGAAAAGCCGGCTGTCAATTGAGTTGACTCCAGCCCGCGAAGCGGGTGATAGCATAAAGCCTGGGGTGAAGCACAGCGGAACCCCAGGTTACTGACAGAACAAGAAACCAAGCCCACGGAAGTGGGCGACAGCTTTTGGAAGGAAGGGTTTCAAGTAAATGATTGTATACGTGTTCGAAGCCATCCCTGCTGTCGCCCGTTTTCACGGGCTCTGAAAATTGATGAACGTTTGTATCTGGGGTTCCGCTACGCTGCACCCCAGGCTTTATGCTGCCACCCGCTCCGCTGGGCTTATTTTGTAGCTGCGCAACGACAAGCCAAAGCAACCGCATCTCAAGTTGTCGCCACCAGCTTAGAGTGGACACGTTCGCGGCAAGAGGTTAGCATTAAACTCGTGAGGATGGACGACTGACCACAAAGCGACGCCGAAACCCAGCGGTCTAGCGCCTGTCTCTTATGCCCGCAAGATACCCACCTGAAGAAGATTCCCAAACCGGAAGGCGGTTCAAAAAGGATCCGAGGTCGCGATCGCGGATCGTTGCGTATGCTGAACCTGAGGTCAGTTGGAAACGACGTATTGCTCACCGGCTGATCAGTCCTCCAGTTATTATTCCGGTACTCTTCGTGGCCACGCTCGTCGTCGGATTCCTGGTCTACTACTGGACAGTCTTCTCCGGTCGCATCGATAACCTGCTGAAGGGTGATGTCTTTACTCGGTCTGCGGGAATCTATGCGGCCCCCAAGCAGCTTCGCGTCGGGCAAACGCTCACGCCGGAACGTCTCATCGACTTTCTCAAACACGCTGGTTACGTCGAGAAATCACAGCAAGCAGACAAAGCCCGCGGGCGTTATTTAGTCGGCGATGCAACCGTAGACGTTGAGCCAAGCGAAAACATAACGGTCGATGGTCAGCGGCAGTTTCAAAGCGTGCGGGTTCAATTTTCACGCAACGGTAAATCAATCACCTCCCTCACTGAACTGGAAACCAGTTCGCGTCTCGACAAAGCCTGGCTCGAACCGGAATTGATCAGTTC
>DASYMB010000186.1:0-7466 GCA_036009285.1 Pyrinomonadaceae bacterium
TGGATTTTCAGATCGTTAGTCCCAGCTATTTCTCGACACTGGAAATACCGATCAGGCAAGGCCGCGGTTTAAGCACGACTGACATTGAAACTGGGGAGCACGTAATCGTAATTAACAATGCGATGGCCCGGCGCTATTGGCCCAACGAAGATCCGGTTGGCCAGCGAATGGCAATCGGGGAAAGTTCGAAAGACACCTCCTGGCGCACGATCGTCGGCGTTGTTGGCGACAACCGGCACGCGGGCCTCAGCGAACCACCCGTTCCTACTGCTTTTATTGCTTATCGGCAGGACCTGGAATCCTGGCCGCGCATGGGGTTTGTAATCAAGTCGAAGACTGACGCCGTGAGTCTTACGTCTGCGGTGAGAAAAGAACTGGCAGCCATCGATCGCGCGCAACCGGTGTATGCGATCGAACCGCTGGAAAATCTTTTACACAGCTCGGTTGCGCAACGTCGATTCATTATGTTGCTGCTCGGATCGTTGTCCGCGATCGCGCTGATACTCGCGATGGTTGGGGTTTACGGAGTGATCTCTTTTTCAGTTAACGAGCGTACTCAGGAAATTGGAATTCGCATGGCGCTGGGCGCGCGGGCGGTTGATGTGCTGAGGATGGTGCTCGGTCAGGCAATGCGCGTCACCTTGATCGGAATTGTGATCGGACTAGGCGCCGCGTTCGCACTAACACGATTGCTGTCGAGTCTATTGTTTGAAGTGAGTGCAACGGACCTGCGCACCTTTTCGATCGTTGCTGCGCTGTTGGGCGCCGTCGCGCTGTTCGCCTGTTACGTCCCGGCGCGGCGCGCGACGAAGGTCGATCCATTGGTGGCACTCAGATACGAGTAAATGCAGCCAACGTGCAGCGTGTGTAAAGCAAACTGTTAGTTTGCGTGCGTAGCAGGCACGGAGCTCAGTGGTGATAAATGATCGCACGCGAATTGAATGGCGGGGAACCATCGCAAACTAACAGTTTGCTTTACGGCAGCCAGCGTACCGATGAGGGGGGATGAACGTGGAAAGACTACTAAAAGACATTCAATACGGCGTCAGAAGCCTTTTGAAGCGGCCGGGTTTCACAGCCGTCGCCATCATCACGCTGGCCCTTGGCATTGGCGCTAACAGCGCGATGTTTAGCGCCGTCAACGCCGTGCTGTTGCGCCCACTCCCGTTTGCTGAATCAGAGCGAATAATTCTAATCGAGGGAGTCAACCCGCAGCAGGGAATCACGCTAAGCAACATGTCAGTCCCGGACTTCGCCGAGTGGCAAAATCAAAATCAGACGTTCGAACACATGGCTGGATTTGTTAGCGGCGGATCAATTCTCGCAAATAACGAAGAGACGGAGCGGGTGCGGGGCAGCGGTGTTACGGCTGAATTTTTTCCTCTATTCAAAACTAACGCGCTCCTGGGTCGTGCGTTGCAAGCCGACGATTCACGGAAAGGAAGTGATCCGGTAGTAGTGCTCAGCTTTGGATTGTGGCAACGCCGTTTCGGCTCTGATCGAAATATCGTGGGCAGCAAAGTGAAAATCTCGGGAAAGGAAACGAGTGTAGTTGGTGTGATGCCTGCCGGCTTCGACTATCCGGCCCAATCGGAGCTGTGGGTGCCGCTGCCGGTCGATGCGACTGCGGAGCGGCGGGACAATCGCTACCTGAATGTGATCGCGCGGCTCAAGTCAGGGGTGACACTCGGGCAGGCGCAGGCCCAGATGGACACGATCAATCAGCGGCTGGCGCAAACTTATCGCGAAACGAATACCGGTTGGGGAGTGCGACTGGTAAATCTTCAGGAGCGTCTGGTTGGCGGCATGCGTTCATCGCTGCTCCTGCTGCTTGGCGCGGTTGCTTTCGTTTTGTTGATTGCCTGCGCCAACGTAGCGAACCTGCTGCTGGCGCGCGCCACTGCGCGACAGAAGGAGATCGCGGTGCGCACGGCCCTCGGCGCCAGTCGCTGGAGAATAATTCGTCAACTGCTGACGGAAAGCTTGCTGCTTTCAACTGTGGGCGGCGGCATCGGTTTGTTGCTGAGTGTATGGCTAACAAAACTTCTGATCGCCGTGAGTCCGCCGAATAGTCCACGCTTTGATGAAATCCGCCCCGACACACGCGTGTTCCTTTTCACGTTCGCGCTGGCTGTTATCACCGGACTGGTTTTTGGCGCCGCGCCCGCGCTGCAGGCCTCGCGCGTAAACCTGAATGAGCGACTGAAGGAAGGTGGACGCGCCGGTGGGAGTGGCTCGACCCATAACGGTATGCGAAGCCTGATGATGGTTTCAGAAGTAGCCTTGTCTTTCATGCTGCTGGTCGGAGCCGGACTACTCATCAAGAGCTTCATGCGCTTGCGCGACGTCACGCCGGGATTCAATTCCGGCAACGTCCTCTCTATGCGAATCTCAATGCCAAACGCGAAGTACCCGAAAGGCGAGCCGCGCGTGCAAATGCTGCGACAAATGATCGAGCACATCAAGTCACTTCCCGGCGTGCAGTCTGTAGGTGCGGTGCTCAGCTTGCCGCTCGGCGGGGATACGTTCAACGTGGGGCGCTCGTACCTACGCGAAGGCCGTCCCGCCACACCTGAAGAATCCGCCAACGCCGCATACCTCGTCAGCACGCCCGATTATTTTCGCGCGCTCCAAATTCCTCTCGTCGCCGGCCGCGCTTTTACCGATCAGGACACGGAGCAAACGCCCCAAGTCGTCGTCGTTAACGAGTCGATGGCCCGCATTCTCTGGCCCGGCGAAAGTCCGTTGGGCAAACGAATAACAATCTGGCGCGACGAAAAATTTCCGCGCGAGATCGTGGGTGTGGTTGGCGATACAAAACCATCGCTGGACACCGAAGCCGGCCCGCAGATGTATGTGCCTTACGCCCAGGAGTCAAACTGGACGGGCATGTCTCTCGTGATACGAACGAACACGGAACCAACTGCTTTGACCGCTGCGGTGCGCAGCGAGATTCGATCGCTGGATAAAGCAATACCGGTTTACAACGTCAAGACAATGAACGACGTGCTGGCGATTTCGGTTGGTCCACGACGCACTCCAATGTTGTTGCTCAGCACTTTTGCCGGAGTCGCGCTGCTGCTGGCGATGATCGGAATCTACGGCGTCACCGCCTACCACGTTAGCCAACGCACGCAGGAGATCGGGATTCGCATGGCCCTCGGCGCGCAGATGAGAGACGTGATGAAGTTGATACTGAAAGGCGGAATGGCGTTGGCCCTAATTGGCATTGGCCTCGGACTGGTGGGCGCGCTCGCGTTAACACGATTGATGAGCAGCCTTTTGTTTGGAGTTAAGCCGACTGACATGGTGACGTTCGCGGTCGTGTCGCTTTGTTTGTTCGTCACCGCTTTGGTTGCTTGTTATCTGCCGGCGCGCAAGGCGACGAAGGTGGATCCGTTGGTGGCGCTAAGGTACGAATGAATGTCAGAACCACCTGCGTTAGCGGGTGGCTCAAGCGGGAATGAGACCGACGGCGATTGAAAGAGGTGGCCGCCCGCTCACGCAGGCGGTTCCGACAAGCACCGGAATGTTAGAACCACCTGCGTTAGCGGGTGGCCCAAGCGGGAATGAGATCGAGAGCGATTGAAAGAGTCAGCCGCCCGCTCACGCAGGCGGTTCCGACAAGCACCGGAATGTCAGAACCATCTGCGTTAGCGGGTGGCCCAAGGTGGTAATCAGATCGACGGCGATTGAAAGAGGTGGCCGCCCGCTCACGCAGGCGGTTCCGCCAAGCACCAGGGAGGGACCATGAGATCACTGCTTCATGACTTGCGTTATGCAATCCGGACCTTGCTCAAGCGGCCCGGCTTCGCGGCCGCTGCCATCGTTACGTTGGCCCTTGGAATCGGTGGAAGCACCGCGATCTTTACGGTGGTCGAGGCGGCGTTACTGCGCGGACTTCCCTACCAATCGCCGGAGCGCCTTTATCACCTTTGGGAGAGCACGCCGCAGAAGGAGTTTGCGCAGCGCGAATTCTCTTATCCGGATTATCAGGACTACCAACAGAACCAGGTGCTGGAAGCGGTCGCTGCGTATACCGGTGGCGGCGGGATTATGACCGGCCGCGGCGAGCCGGAGCGAGTGCTGGCTCCGGCAGTGAGTGCAAATTTCTTTTCACTGCTGGGCGTAGATCCTCTTCTCGGGCGCACCTTCCAGCCAGGCGAAGATAAACCAGGCGCGCAACGAGTGGTTGTTTTGAGCTATGGAATGTGGCAGCGCAGATTCGGAGGCGACCGCGGGATCATCGGCCAGTCGCTCACTATCAACGGCGATAGTTATACCGTGGTCGGAGTATTGCCGGCGAGCTTTCAGTTTGCGCTCAGAGCTGCTGATCTGTGGCGTCCCTATCAACCAACGGACGCGCAACTAACGCGGCGCTTCCTGCACGGCACCAATCTCATTGGCCGACTCAAGCCGGGAATAACTGTTGGACAGGCGCAAACAGAACTGAGCGTCATTGCCAGCCGCATCGAGCAGGAAAACAAACAGTCGCACGCCGGCACGGGCCTCAAGCTGGTTCCATTACAAGAGCAGGTGGTTGGGCAAGTCAAACCGATCCTGCTGGTCCTGTTGGCCGCGGTCGGATTCGTTTTGCTGATTGCGTGTGCCAATGTCGCCAGTCTGCTTCTTACTCGATCGCTGGCGCGCCAGAAAGAGGTAGCCATTCGCGCCGCGCTGGGCGCGAGCCGCTGGCGTGTAATCCGACAACTGCTCACCGAGTCGCTTTTACTTTCATTGGCGGGAGGCGCGGCGGGTTTACTGATTGCATACTGGGGCGTCGGCGCGCTCGTCGCCGCTCTGCCGGAAGCCCAGCTCAACGCGCTGCCTTTTCTCAAAACGCTGCACCTCGATGCCGGCCTTCTCGCCTTCTCGTTTGGGCTTTCGCTCTTGACCGGAATAGTTTTCGGACTCGCGCCCGCGCTGCAATCCTCGCGACCGGATCTGAACGAAGTATTAAAGGAAGGCGGCCGGAATACTGCGGGCGGCGCCGGCCACCGTCTTCGTAGTGCGCTCGTCATGACGGAGATCGCGTTGGCGGTTGTGTTGTTAGTCGGGGCCGGGCTGATGATGAAAAGCCTGTTGCGGTTGTTGGAGGCAAACGTCGGGTTCAATCCACAAAACGTGCTGACGATGACGATCGTTTTGCCGGCCGGAAAATATACCGATGCCAACCGCCAGGTAGATTTTTACGATCAACTGAAAGAGCGTGTGCAATCGCTTCCCGGAGTTAGCGGCGCTGGAACAGTAGACCGATTGCCGTTGCAAGGTGGAAACACTACGCGCTTCAACGTCGAAGGAGATCCGATTCCACCGCCGGGTCAGGAGACTGAGGCCAACCTGCGCGTGGTGAACGAGAGTTATTTTCAAACGCTCGGCGTTCCCCTGGTTGCCGGACGAATGTTTGATGAACGCGATAAGGCGAATGCTCCGGGCGTCGTCATTATCGGCAAGAGCGCGGCCGATAGAATTTTCGCTGGTCGCAATCCGATCGGGCGCCGGCTGGCTTACACCGGAGTCCAGTCGCCCCCCGTTGAAATTGTCGGTGTCGTTGGCGATGTAAAGATCGGTGGACTGGACGATGCGATCAGACCGGTTCTCTATTACCCATTCAGGCAAAACGCAGGTGTCGCAACAAACCTGGTGATCCGCACAAACGCAGACCCGACGGCACTGGCCGCGTCCATTCGCGCTGAAACTCGAAACCTCGAACCAGACGTGGCGATTTTCAATGTTAACGCGATGGAGCGGCTGATCGCCGACTCGCCGGCGGCCTTCATGCGTCGCTTCCCGGCGCTCGTGATCAGCATTTTTGCCGGAGTCGCGCTGCTGCTTGCTTCGGTCGGTATTTACGGCGTCGTCTCATACTCCGTTAGCCAGCAGACGCATTACATCGGCGTAAGAATGGCGCTCGGCGCACGGAGTTCCGACATTCTTAAGATGGTCCTTAAACAAGGACTCGCACTGGCGCTCGCGGGTATGGCGCTGGGAGTGTTGGCCGCGCTTGGGCTTATGCGGCTGCTCAGGAGTTTGCTTTTTGAAGTTCAGACCACTGACGCGGGAACGTTTGCGTTGGTGCTCGGCACGCTGTTCGTCGTGACGTTGTTTGCCTGTTACATACCGGCGCGCCGGGCGACGAAAGTCGATCCGTTAGTGGCGTTGCGATACGAATAGTCCGCAACCACCTGCGTGAGCGGCTGGGCCAACGTCTTGTCAGAACCACCTGCGGTAGCGGGTGGGCAGTTGGTCCGCGTGTCGTCGATGGTGATCAAACAATTGGCCCGCCCGCTACCGCAGGCGGTTCTGACAAGAGTGCAATCGGAAAGCGAGGCACGAATGTTTCAAGACTTACGACTTGGCTTGCGAATGTTACTAAAAAATCTCGGCTTCACGGCCGTCATCGTGCTGACGCTCGCGCTCGGCATCGGCGCCAACGTCGCACTCTTTTCGGTGGTCAACGGCGTCCTGCTCAATCCGCTGCCCTTTCCGCAACCCGATCAACTCGTCACGCTGGACCAGAGCAAGCCGAACTTTGATATGGGCGCTATTCCATACCCGAATTTTCGCGACCTGCAAAAAGAGAACCAGACGTTTTCCGCCATGGCGATTTCGCGTGGGTTCGCTTTCAGTCTGATAGGCGCCGGTGAAGCTGAACGCGTAAGCGCTCGCTTTGTTTCCGCGGACTTCTTCTCCGTGCTCGATGTGAAGCCGGCCCGCCGCTACCGTAGGCGGTTCCGACAAGCACCGTGAGAGCAAGCACTAATCCGCAATCTGAAATCTGAGATCGGAAATTGAAACATGGATACATTTTTTCGCGACCTGCGCTATTCGGTCCGCATGTTGATTAAGAGCCCGGCGTTTACAGCCGTTGCGGTGTTGTCGATCGCACTCGGCATCGGCGCCAACACCACCGTGTTCAGCGTCATCAATGCCGTGCTTTTGAAATCGCTGCCTTACAACGATCCGTCGAGCCTGATGCTTCTCTGGGGTGACACGCAAACTGAAGGCACCCTCAAAGGTCGCAATCAGGTTTCCGCGACTGACGTGGCAGACTTTCGCTCGCAGGCTACTGTCTTTGAAGACGTCGCTGCATACACAGGTTGGAATCCGATCATGTCGGGCGACAGTGCTGCCGAAAGGATGCCCGCCATCCAGGTTGGGGACGGCTTCTTCAAAATCATGAAAGCCGAACCAATCCTCGGCCGCGTTTTCACACCGGAGGAACAGGAGGACGGGAAGGACCAGGTTATTGTGTTGGGTCATGGCCTATGGCAACGGCGGTTCGGCGGCGATCCGAATGTCGTGGGTCGCTCGATCTCACTCAACAGCCGGCCTTACACAATCGTCGGCGTGATGGGACCGGACTTCCATCCGCTGCCTTCGACTCTGGTTGCGCCTGAAGGACAATTCTACCGACCCGTAGCCGAAGCTTATGACGAATCAGAACGCGACGCGCGCCACCTGCG
>DASYMB010000187.1:0-2886 GCA_036009285.1 Pyrinomonadaceae bacterium
AGCTCCGGCTGGACAATCTTTACGTTCTTTCCCAACCATACATCGGCAGCGATCGGCATCTTGAGTTCTCTTCTTAAGTAGGACAGACATTCCTGTCTGTCCCGGTTCCGGTGCCTCGGAACAATCCGAGCGACACAACCGATTTTCCATTTCTCATTTCATATTTCTCATTCGTCATTTAGGAAGCGAGTAACTTCAGCGTAATGAGTTTCAATTACAATTCAGAATTGAGAACGACAAAGGGAAAATCCTCTGATGGTCCAGTCCCGAATGCTTGCCCCAGCACTGGACAGGCAGGAATGCCCGTCCTACTTCTCTTCCAACAAACGCGCGAGCGCATAAAGCATCCAGCCTTCAGTCCAGCGCATATAGGGCGTGTGAACGGTATAAAAGCGCCGGCGCTGAGAGTAAAAATATCCGCGGCGGTCGCGGAGGTTGCGAATAGTCCAGGCGGCAATCGCCTCGGCCAGCGCGTGGGCGTCGCGATCCAATTTCTGCAACTCCAGGAGCGTGACGATCGCCGTGGCTGCAGCATGCGCGTCCGCCGGATAAAGGTTGTCATGGTAGTATTTCGGCCACCCGTCTGCAAGAAAGAACCGCTCGCGCCAGAACTCGTATCCGCGTTGCAACGCGCTAATCAGAGCGGGCTCTTCGGCGTCACACGACTTGGCAATTCTCGCGAGCGAGACCAGCACGTAAGCGGTGTGGAAATTATCGATCCACTCCTGGCCGCGCTCTTCGCCATAGGCCCAGGAGCCGTCGTCACTTTGTCTTCGCACCACATAGCGCGCGGCGCCGAGTGCCAAATCACAAAGCTCGGTTTCGCCGGTCAGCACGCCAACGCTCGCTAATGTTTCCGCTGCCAGTAAACTTGCATTGAAAATTCGCGTGCGATCCAGCGGCGAGTAGCTGAAACAAACTTCCGCGGACGTTTCAACCGTTCGCTTGAGATCGCGGAGAATGAAATCGCAACTACTGCGCGCCATCCTTAAATAACTGTCGTCGCGAAATGTCTGGTGCGCTTCGATCAGAGCTCGCGCGGCAAAAGCGGTGGGCACAATCGTGGGCGTGCCTTGCGCCGCGAAAAAATTGCGGCTTTGCCAGGCGAAGTTGTATCCCCAGGACGCGCCGCTATAGCCCTTGATTCGCATTTGCCACAACTGATCAAGCAGCTCGCGCGCGGCGGTCTCAGCCACAGTCGTCTTCAGCCGGCGATAGTTTGCGAGCGAGGCAAGCGCGAAGAGAGCGACGCCTTTTGAATTCTTCTGCGGGGGGACCAGCGCCAGCGGACGCAGGTTTAACGGTGAACGTTTAAGAGCCTGGGTCCAAACTAATCGTGCTGCTCGGGAATGACGGAAAGGGGTTGACTGGAAGACCCGGCTGTTCAAGGCATCGAATGGATCGTAACCGGCGAAGTCGCGCCGGCAACACCACGCGAGGAGATCGTCGAATGCCTGCTCGATTGAAGTGTGCATCGGATCGGACGCGGATGTCAGAACCACCTGCGGTAGCGGGTGGGACCATGAAGGATTGCCCGCCCGCTACCGGGTTGGCCCATCGAAGATTGTCCGCCCGCTACCGCAGGCGATTCTGACACGCCGCGGCTAATTACTACCCACTGATCACGGACGTTTCGATCCGCCGCGGCGTTTCAACAAAGCTTTCATGCCACAACTCAAACATCAGCAAGGTCCAAAGCAGCTTGCGATGATTTGCCACTCCGCGCTCGTGTTCATCCTGTAGTTTCGTTACATATTCAGGATTGAAAACGCCGGCCTTGCGCACGCGCTCCGGAGACAGTAGGTCTCGCGCGAGCGGCCGCAGTTTTCCTTTCAGCCACTCCGCCACCGGCACTCCAAAACCTTTCTTACCTCTGCGAGTCACAAAACGAGGAAGGTAATCCTCAATAGCCCGCTTCAGAATATATTTTGTCTGTCGACCTCGCAGTTTGTAGTGTGGCGGCAGGGACGCTGCAAACTCCGCCACCCGCCGGTCGAGAAACGGCGCGCGCACTTCAAGCGAAACAGCCATGCTGGCGCGATCGACTTTCGTCATGATGTCTTCCGCGAGATAAAGCCGCGTATCGAGACTCTGCATCTGCTCTACCACGTCCGACGAATCACACTCTTCAAACATCGTTCGCGCCTCGCGATAAATATCCGCATCGGTGTTGCGCAGCACTTCCGGAGTTAAAAGCATTTGCTGCTCGGCCGGATTAAACGAACCAAACCAAATGTGGTGTCGCGCCACCCGATCGTATTTTGCGCCAGTAACAAAACGCGTTGCCTTGTAGTCAAACGACAGGTTCCTGGTTTTAACCGGCAGCAGTCCGACCAGCGGTTCGATTATTCCGGACCGCATCGCGACCGGAATTTTGGAATAGTTCTCGGCCCAGCGATGGCCGCGATACATTGGATAACCCGCGAACAGCTCGTCGCCGCCATCGCCGCCAAGAGCGACGGTGACGTGCTTGCGCGTGAAACGAGACAGCAGATAAGTGGGCACGAGGGATGGGTCGCTAAAGGGTTCGTCCATCCACGATCCAATCTCGCCCACCAGGTTTGCCGCGAGATTGGCGCTGAGCCGTTCCTCGTGATGATCGGTGCCGAGAAACTTCGCCACGGCGCGGGCGTAAGACGATTCGTCAAATGAAGACTCAGCAAACGAAATCGAAAACGTCTTGACGGCTTCAGATGAAGCGCGCACTGCGAGCGCCGCGATCGTGGACGAATCAACGCCTCCCGAAAGCAAGACTCCCAAAGGCACGTCGGAGACCAAACGCATTCGCACCGAGTCGGCCAGCAACTCCCGCAAGTGTTCGGCAGCTTCAGCTTCAGTCGGAACCGGCTGCGTGGTTTTGTAACTCAAGCACCAATAAGGGCGAGT